>NZ_JAKUEU010000068.1:0-27697 GCF_022663075.1 Bacillus cereus group sp. BfR-BA-01441 | reverse complement strand
CCCCTGGAGCTTCTTTTACGAAACGTGAGGAGTAGTGAAAGACGGTTATAGACCGTTATGTCTAAAGAGTGGTGAAACGACACTGTTTCACAATTTAGGGTGGTACCGCGAATTTTTCGTCCCTGCATATATTGCAGGGGCGTTTTTTATTTTATAAGCGCATATCATATGACCCTTTATTTTGTGACGCATTCATTTCACAAGCTAGGGTGGTACCGCGATTTCTTCGTCCCTGCATAATTATATGCAGGGACGTTTTTTTATCCAATCATTTCCGTATCATATAGAAGGACTAACAATTACCGGTAATTTGTCACAAAATTCTAAATTTTAGAAGGAAATATACAATATTGGCGAATTTTATATAAAAAAGAGCTATTTTACATTACTTAGGAGGGGAAAACAATGGTTTCAAAAATTGAGTCTGTTCTTTTAACAATTTTTATCTTTTTCTGTATTGGTTTTAGTGTTATTCAATTAGAAGTTTCACCACACATTCCAATTTTATTTGGTATCGTTCTTTTATTAGCATTTGGATTCCTGAAGAGAATCTCTTGGTCTACTATGGAGAAAGGGATGATTAGTAGTATTTCAGCTGGTATTCCATCTATATTTATTTTCTTACTTGTAGGCGTATTAATTAGCGTTTGGATCGCAGCTGGAACTATTCCCACTTTAATGGTATACGGCTTCCAACTTGTATCTCCAAAAATTTTCGTTCCAACTGTTTTTGTTGTTTGTGCAATTGTTGGAACGAGTATCGGTAGTGCTTTTACAACTGCTGCAACTGTAGGACTTGCCTTTATGGGAATGGGTACTGCCCTTGGATACGATCCAGCTCTTATTGCTGGTGCAATTATTTCTGGTGCATTCTTCGGAGATAAAATGTCTCCTTTATCTGATACAACAAACTTAGCGCCTGCTGTAACAGGTGTAGATTTATTTGAACATATTCGTAACATGCTTTGGACAACAGTGCCAGCTTTCATTATTGCTTTTATCGCATTTTTCATTTTAGGAAACGGATCTGGTGGAAACGTTGATTTCTCAGCATTTATTAACACACTAGAAAAAAATGCAACGATTTCTATCGTTACACTGATTCCTATTTTATTACTGTTCCTATTCGCATTTAAAAAGGTACCCGCAGTTCCAACATTACTTGCAGGAATTGTGGTAGGGATTATTATTCTCTTTATTTTTAAACCTAGCACTTCTTTAGCTGATTTAATAAAAATTATGCAAGACGGTTACGTTTCTAAAACTGGTATCAAAGACATTGACAGCTTATTATCTCGCGGTGGCCTGCAAAGTATGATGATGTCAATTGCTCTTATTTTCCTAGCTCTTTGTATGGGAGGATTATTACAAGGAATGGGTATTATAGCGCAGCTGATGAATATTATCTCTAGCTTCGTAAAAACTAGTACACGCTTAATTATTTCTACTGCTTCAACTGCAATTGGTGTAAACTTCTTACTTGGTGAGCAGTACTTATCCATCGTTTTAACAGGACAAGCATTTGCTAATAAATACGATGAAGTCGGTTTAGAACGTCGTAATTTATCACGAGTATTAGAAGATGCTGGTACAGTAATTAATCCACTCGTACCATGGGGTGTAAGTGGCGTATTCTTAACAAACGTTCTTAGCGTTCCAACATTCGATTACCTGCCATACGCAATCTTCTGTTTAGCATGTCCAGTCGTAACCATTATTGTCGGTTTTACTGGATTCGGTCTTTCATGGAAAAAAGAAAAAGCAGTACCAGTTTCATAATATAACAAAAAGGATTACCAAATCGGTAATCCTTTTTATATTTCTTGACTATCTATTCGCTTTCTTTCTTCTAAATAACAGAAGTAATCCCGCTCCAACAAACGCAAGACCAGCTCCAATTGTAGAAGCAATACTTGCACCTGTTTTCGGTAAATCACGTTCATCTTTTTCAGCTTCTTTATTTTCACTTACAGTTGTTGTTTCTTTTGTATTTTGATCATCTGTTGTAGTTTGTCCAGATCCAGTATTGTTTCCATCTTGCTTTGGTTCATTACCATTATTACCTTCTTCTGTTGGCGGTGTTGTTGGGTTTTCTCCACCACCTGTTGGCGGTGTTGTTGGGTTTCCTTCACCAGTTTCTTTATCATCATTTTTCTTCGTTATATCAATTGCATATTTCGCAAATTCATTTTCAGATGGTCCAACATATGAAATCTTTCCATCTTTCTTTATATACTTTTGTGCATTTGGTGAAGAATCAAATGTTGTATTTAATTTATCTGCAACAATCGGTTTAAATGTCCAATTTTGATCAGCTGCTGGATCAATATCTTTTATTTTTTGCATATACTTCACAATGATTTGACGTGTTTCATCTTGTGATTGGTATACAACTTCCCCTTTACTTACACCTGGGAACGTTTGGCTACTTCCACGATAGTTATTTGTAGCGACGATGAACTCTTGCTTGTCAGCTACTGGCTTACCTTCATATGTCATATTTACAATACGATTCGTATTTGCATTTACAACTTTTCCATCTTTATCGTATTTCGCCGGTTGTGTTACATCAATTTCGTATTTTAAGCCATCTAAAATATCAAAGTTATATGTAGGATACCCTATATTTACTAACGGCTGTTCTTCTGTTTTCTTTGGATCAATTTGATTAAACTGACCTGCAGACATTTCAAGCCATTCTTTCACTTGTGCCCCATTTACTTTTACAGCATATAACGTATTTGGATATACATATAAATCTGCAACGTTTTTAATCGCTAACGTTCCAGCTGGAATATCCGTATAATATGTAGCACCGTTTCGGCCACCTGCTTTAAATGGTGCGCCTGCAGATAAAACCGGAATATCTTTAATCTTTTCGTACTCTGGTTTTTTAAGTTCTTGTTCTACATACCATTTTTGCGCATTTGTCACAATTTGTACGGAAGGATCATCTTGTACTAATGAAAAATAACTATTAATTGGTGCTTTCGTTTTACCTACAGGTGTATTTACATAGTCGATTGTCGCTTGATGCTCATCTTTAATTTCATTAACTAATTTTTCATCAGATTCTACTAATGGGGTACCTTTACTATTAGCAATCGGGCGAAGTTGTGGCTTAGATTGATCTTTTTGTACTTCCCATTTTCCGTTTACCTTTTTCAATTGCATATCAATAATACCTAAGTTACTTCCAAAGACACCAGGCATTACAACTGGAACACCATTAAATACATCCTTCACTTCAGTATGTGAATGTCCCATTAATACTGCATCTACGCCAGGAACTTCTGTCGCTAAATAAAACGATGAATTTTCCATTCCTTCGTTGTATCCACTCTTATCAACACCTGAATGCGCTAGTGCAACTATAATATCCGCACCTTGCGCCTTCATTTCCGGAACTAATTTTTTCGCTGTTTGCACAATATCTTTTGCCTTTACTTTTCCTTCTAAATTCGCTTTATCCCAATTCATAATTTGTGGTGGAACAAATCCCATTACACCAATCTTCACTATTTGTTTTTGGCCTGCTTCATCCACTACTTCTTTCTCTAAAATATGATATGGTTTATCAAAGTAATGCTCGTCATTCTCATCATTACCATCATGGTCATCTATATAGACATTCGAGTTAATAACCGGGAAATCCGTTTTTTCAATCACTTTATTTAAATAATCTAAACCGTAGTTAAATTCATGATTCCCAAGAGAGATGACGTCATACTTCATTAAATTCATTACACGATATAATGGATGTGTATAACTAGGATCCACAGGATTCTTCGGATCTTTTATTTTATTTGCTACATAATCTCCAAGCGGTGTCCCTTGTAATGCATCTCCATCATCAAATAGGACAGAGTTTTTCGCTTCTTCACGTGCTTTATTAACGAGTGTTGCCGTTTGTACGAGACCTACTTTATTATCTGTTTTCGTTTGATAATAATCGTAATTCATTAAGTTAACGTGAATATCTGATGTTTCTAGAATTCGTAAGTTAACTGTACTCTCCCCAGCGTTCTCATCTGCATGAGCTGTTGTTGGCATTACTTGCGGTGCTATAACACCAATCGCAAGAGTTGCTCCAGCTAGCATTTTTTTTGACTTTTTCACAAAAAATCCCCCTTATACAATTACCAGAAATAATGAAATGAATCCCTATCTGTCTCTAACCACATACCTTTTTTCTTCTATTAGAGACACAATTTTCATTTCACCCTGCGCTAACGAGTAGTCCCCTTAAACGCTCGATTGATGAAGACTAACAATTAATAGGAAATAAAGCTCCCACTAATTAAAATTTCACCTTATCTGACATTATCATATATAAAGTTCTTTCCTATCGTCAATATTTTTTGACAAACTTCAACAAATTTTCTGTAAAGTTATTATAAACTTTTCATAAACATATAATATGCCCTTACATTGCTAATACTGCTGAATATGATACAATTACCAATTACAAGGAGGATGAATTTATGAAAAAAGTCATCTTAACAATTGTTTGTCTCCTCCTTCTGATCATTTCTTATTCTTATTTTGAAAAGAACGACGAGACAAAACAAAATGAACCCGAAGAAAAAACAGAAAAAACATCTACTCCAAGTTGGATTGATAAGCAAACAAACGATTCCTTTTATCATCTCGTACTAGGTGATTCGCTCGCCAAAGGATATGGATCAACACAAGGTGGATTTGCTGAATTAGCCTCTAAACAAATAGAAGCACAAATTCATAAACCAATTACTGTAGAAAACCTTGGGATAAACGGGCTTACAACAGATCGTCTCGCTAAAAAAGTTCAATCAGAAGATGTAAAGCAAAAAATTAGAGCAGCAAATATCATTACCATTAATATTGGAGGAAATAATTTATTTCGCTTAAATCGTGATGTCGGTGTTATAGACGGTATTAAAATGTTAAATAAAGAAAAAGCTCATTTTGAAGCGGATGTAAAAAATATTGTAAAGACAGTCCGAGATCAAAATCCGGATGCTTTACTCATTCTTTCTGAACTCTATAACCCATTACAACTCGATGACTCCATCGCAAGTTATGCAGATATGTTTTTAGACGGCTGGAATGAATCCGTTTATTCCATTGCAAAAGTGAATCAACCATCTATCGTTTTGCCAATTCGTAAATTAATATCGAATGATAAAAAAGAATTGCTCTTTGACCAAGTACACCCAAATGATAAAGGCTATACGATTATTGCCGATTCATTTACAAAAAAAGTGTTGGCCTACAAATATTAAAATTCCCATGAAACAATTCTATTTTTATAACATGTCTTTTTTGTTACAATGAGAGTGGAAGGGGGCCTTTATATGGAATCACGCGAGTGGGAACGTATTGTTGATCATCTTCTTTCGCTAGTGCCTCTTTTTTATCGCAAATTTATGCTTCCTGGAGAATTTTCTTCTCAAAGACATATGCCGCCATCACATACACAAGTATTACTGCTTTTGCATGAAAACGGCACATTAGCAGTTTCCGAAATCGGCAAGCGGCTAGCGATTTCACGGCCTAACATGACACCTCTATTAAACAAACTTATTCAAGAAGAACTAATAGAGCGTCATTATAGCGAAAAAGATCGACGGGTCATTTTAATTTCCCTAACAGCTGAAGGGAAATTATTAGTAAATCAGTATCAGCAATTCATTTTAGACAAACTAAAAGAAAATTTCCAAACATTATCTGAGGAAGAGCGCGAAAAGCTCATTCATTCTCTTCAAACCATTCAAAATTTAATTTTGAAAACAAACGTATAAAGCTGCTTCTAAATAGAAGCAGCTTTATGATTCGTAATAATTACCATAGTACACATTGGAATATGGCCATGTTGTTAAATATGGTTTTTTTTCCTGTGTAGGCTGTTGTTGTGGTATTTGTGGTATTTGTGATAATTGCTGTAATTGTTGTTGCCGATATAATTCGTATTGTCTACTCGTATCATAAACCGGATAATAATTTACATATGGATATACTTGAGGTACGTAATAATAATACATTATCCTCTCCTCCTTTTTCTTAAACATATTCAAAGGAGAAAATGGATGTGACATTGTTTATAATTGTACAAGTGGTTCTCTCACTCGTTTCTTCCTTTTCTTCAAGCGTAACTTACGGTTCTTTTCGTATAAATAATGCACAACGAAATACGAAATGAGACCAAACACAACTCCTAAAATCGTCATTCCAATTAATACATACACTTCACTTTGTAATAAGCTCTTTAATATCGTAAAAATGTGACTTGAAAACAAGTCCGATATCTTAAATGGTTCATGATGAATTTTCTGTACATGAAATGGATAAATCATTTTTCCTAGCGCATACGCAAGCGGAAATAAAAATACTGGGAGAAACGATATTTTCCCAATAATATTGCCAATAACTGCCGCAGGAAAAGATCCCTTTGCTAACCTGACGATTGGATAAAATATTACATATACGAGCGATGCCGTATAAATGACTAACATTTCTAAGCCGAATCCTATAGCAAACCCTAACGATACTTTCTTTGCGCCTTCTGGCGATCGAAGCAACTTATAATATTGAAACTTTAATATTCTCCACATCCGCTGAAAAAACGAATATGTTTTCTTAGTTGTTTTCACCCTCATCATCTCTTTAACTATATTTTTATATGTAGTATGTCCTTACACACTCTGAAAAACAAATTTAGTTTTCTCTTTTATTATAAATGATATCGAAATGGTTAACTAAATATACATATGACATTTTAATATAAAAAAACCTCCCTTTTAGGAAGGCTCTTCTACATTTTTAAATAAACTCACTAATAACGCTTTTTGAGCATGCAATCGATTACCAGCTTGCTCAAAGACGATAGAATGTGGTCCATCTATAATTTCTCCTGTTACTTCTTCTTCACGATGGGCAGGTAAACAGTGTAAGAAACGATATGTTTGCTTCGCATGCTTAGCAAGTTCGTTATTGATTTGGTATGGATGAAATAAAGTATATTTCTCTTCTTCGCCCTCTTGCCCCATGCTCATCCAAACGTCAGTATAAATGAAATCAGCTTCATTCACCGCTAATTCAGGATCATGCAAAACTTCAATTTCAACTCCTGTTTCCTTGGCAATCGCTAACGCTTTTTTTACAATCTCTTCATTCGGTTCATATCCTACAGGCGTTGCAACAGTCATATGCATTCCGACTTTTGCACTCGCTAGCAACAATGAATGACATACATTATTTCCGTCACCTACGTAAGCCAATTTTATTCCTTTAAATGTATTTGTTTCTTCATATATCGTCATGAGGTCTGCCAATGCTTGACAAGGATGATGATCATCCGTTAAACCGTTAATAACAGGAATACTTGATTCTTTTGCAAGCTCTTCTACATCCGCGTGCGAGAATGTACGTATCATAATCCCGTCAATATACTGCGATAATACTTTCGCAGTATCTGAAACAGTTTCTCCTCTTCCCATTTGCATCTCTTTTCCACTTAAAAACATACCATGTCCCCCGAGTTGTACCATTCCCGCTTCAAAAGATACACGAGTACGAGTTGAATGCTTATCAAAAATAAGCCCTAATATTTTGCCTTGTAATAAAGGCTCTTGCTTATTCTTTTTTAAATATATAGCGAACTCAATTAAAGAAATAATTTCTTCTTTCGTTAATTCTTCTAGTGTTAAAAGATCTTTCGTATTTAATTTCGGTACTTGTACAGTTGACATGAAACTTCCCCCTTATATGATTGATACGTTTTTTGTACAAACTACTTTTTTTATTATATATACTGCCTGTTCTAACTCTTCATTCGTGACAATGAGTGGCGGTAATAGTCTTATAACATTAGGGCCTGCTTGTAATACGAGAAGCCCTTCGTTTTCTAGTTGTTCTATAAAACTTGCAACTTCATGCTTACACTCAATCCCAATCATAAGCCCCTTACCACGTATATTTTGAATACATTCGACATGCTGTAATTCCTCTTGCAACTTCTCTAATACGTACTCGCCCTTTTCTTGTACTTCTTTTAAAAACGATGGTTTTTTACTCACTTGCAATACTTCTTTCGCTGCAGCCATCGCGATGTAATTCCCGCCAAAAGTTGAACCGTGTGATCCTGCAGTAAACGACGTTCCGAGCTCTTTCCGGCCAATCATCGCTCCGACAGGAACCCCATTCCCAAGTGCCTTTGCAACGGTAACGATATCAGGCTCTATTCGCACTTGTTCATAAGCGAATAGTGTTCCAGTTCTTCCTATCCCCGTTTGTACTTCGTCTATAATAAATAAGGAACCGAACTTATTACATAATGTTTCAATCTCTTTCAAAAAAGATAGATCGGCAGGTATTACTCCTCCCTCTCCTTGAACAACTTCTACCATTACCGCCGCAACTTCTTCATTCATTACTTCCTCTAATGCTTTAATATCATTAAAAGGGATATGTAAAAAAGATGGAAGTAATGGACCAAATCCTTCTTTTACCTTATCTTGGCCTGTTGCACTCATCGTTCCAAATGTTCTACCGTGAAAAGACTGCTGGCATGTTACGACGAGAGATTTTCCAGTATGCTTACGTGCTAACTTTAAAGCCGCTTCATTTGCCTCTGCCCCACTATTACAGAAAAACACATAATCTAATGCTCTATTTTCTGTTAATAATGACGCAACTTCTTCTTGTAAGCTGTTTGTAAACAGGTTAGATATATGCCATATATCATCAAGTTGATCTTGTACACCTTTGAGAACAGTAGGGTGACAATGTCCTAAATTACATACGCCAATTCCTGATGTGAAATCTAAATATTCCTTACCGTTATTATCAATAACTTTCGTTCCAGTTCCCTTTACAAACTCAATAGTTCTTCTGCCATACGTTTGAAAAAGATGACTCGTCATGCAATACTCACGCCTTTCGTTACCGTCGTTCCAATACACTCTCCCGTAACCTCAGTAAAATCTTTTGTACCATTCACAATACTTATCTTTGGCACTCCCATTTTTAATGATGCTAGTGCCGCCTGTACTTTCGGAATCATCCCACCTGTAATAACACCTGTTTCTATAAAAGTAGCAATTTCAGATTCATCCGTTTCCTTTACCAAATTCCCTTCATGTAATATTCCATCTACATCCGTAATAAAAATCAGCTCTTTTGCCCCTAACGCAGCCGCAATCCCAGCTGCAGCATTGTCCGCATTTATGTTATAAATTTCATTACCATTTACCCCGATTGGAGCAATAACAGGAATATACCCCATATTTATTAATCCTTTTAATAAGGCTGTTTCTACATAACTTACTTCTCCCACATATCCTATCTCCTCGCTGACAGATTGAACTTGAAGTAAATTGCCGTCACACCCTGAACAACCTACAGCAAGTAAATTATGCTTTTGTAAATTCATTACGAATTTTTTATTCGTACTTCCGCATAGCACCATTTGAACAACATCCATAACTTCTTTTGGTGTTATCCGTAATCCATCTCTTTTTTCTACGTTGATGTTACAATCTTTTAATTTGGCATCAATTTCTGGTCCACCACCATGAACAATCACTACTTTATACTTCTGTTGCAATTTCTTTATACATTCAAAAAACACATCATTTAATTGATTCAACATACTACCGCCGCATTTCACTACAATATAATCGCTCATCTTCTCTCTCCTTATGTACGATAACAAGCATTTATTTTCACATATTCATAGCTTAAGTCACAGCCCCAAGCTGATCCTGTCTCTTCACCTAAGTGTAAGTACACATTAATGACTATTTCATCTTCTTGTAATCTCTCTTTCATTTCTTCTTCAGAAAATATTTGAGGCTCACTATTTTTTAATACCGATATAGATTGAAGAGTAATGTCAATTGTGTTCGGATTAATAACTACTTCACTTTGTCCAATACTGCTAATAATTCGCCCCCAGTTTGGGTCTTCACCATGTATTGCTGTTTTCACAAGACTCGAACCGACTATTTGCTTTGCAATTTTTTTTGCCTCTTCATTCGTTTGAGCTCCTAGCACATTTACTTCTATTAACTTCGTAGCGCCTTCACCATCTTGCGCAATTTTTTTTGCTAAATCTTCACATACCTTCTGTAAAGTACATACGAAAGTTTCCCAATCTGTATGTTCCATATTTATCGGGCTTGTTTCTGATAATCCACTTGCCATAACGATGACCATATCATTCGTAGAAGTATCTCCATCTACCGTAATTTGATTAAATGTATGATTCGTAATTTGGGATAATGCTGTTTGCAATACGTCATGCTCTATATGAGCATCTGTCGTAATAAAACTAAGCATCGTTGCCATATTCGGATGAATCATCCCTGAACCCTTTGCAACACCCGCAATCGCCACTTTCTTCCCATCAATAATCATTTCATAGCAAGTTTCTTTCGTGATAAGATCCGTCGTTAAAATTGCTTCAGAAAAAGAATACGCTCCACTTTCTTCCTTCGTCGGTATAAGAGTTGCAATCCCCTTTCGGATTATATCCATCGGCAGTGGAACACCAATTACACCTGTTGAAGCTACTGCAACGTAATTTTCTTTCACTCCAAAATGTTCCGCCCCTAACGCGCGCATCTCGTATGCGTCTTGTAATCCTTGCATTCCAGTACAAGCATTTGCATTTCCACTATTAACGATAATTGCTTGTAACTTCCCTTCTGCCGTTATACTATCCTTCGTTACTTGCAAAGGGGCTGCTTGTATTTGATTCGTTGTATACACAGCGGCACATGATGCTGGTACGTCACAAACGATTGCCCCTAAATCCTTTTTCTCCTTTTTCAGACCATTTACAGTACCAATTGCCGAAAAGCCTTTAGGCGTTACAATTGAACCATTTTCTAATTTTGTAATAGACGCTACTTTAATCATCATGTCCCCCTTATAGATAAAGCGGCATATGTTGTAAACCTGTTGTCTCTTCTAGTCCCGCTATTATGTTTGCATTTTGAATCGCTTGCCCAGCCGCGCCTTTCATCATATTGTCTATAACAGAAACGACCGTAACTCTTTCAGTTCTTTCATCGTAAGCTATGCCAATATCACAATAATTTGAGCCTCTCACTTCTTTTGGACTTGGAAATTTCCCTTGCGTACAAATTCGGATGAAAGGCGATTGTTCATACGTTTCTTCATACAATTTTTGAAGTTGCTTTATTTCCATCTTTTGTTTTACTTTTGCATAAAGTGTAATCATAATTCCTCGTGATATCGGTATTAAATGTGTGCTAAATGTAATTGGCTGTGATCCATTATTCCATTCTGTAAGCATTTGCTCAATCTCTGGAACGTGCTGATGCTCATTCACTTTATAAATGTGCAAGTTATCATATAGCTCAGGAAAGTGAGTCATTGTTGTTGGTGTTTTACCTGCTCCTGATACCCCTGATTTCGCATCAATAATAATCGAATCTTCTTCAATCATGCCGCTACGTACTAACGGCGCTATCGCTAGCAATGTGGCTGTAGCAAAACATCCTGGGTTTGCAATTAAATTTGCCTTTTGAATCCCAGTCCTTTTCCATTCACTTAACCCATACACTGCTTTTCTAAGAATTTCTTCTTTCGCTGCTGGCCTTTTATACCACAGTTCATATGACGAAGGATCTATCATACGAAAGTCTCCAGATAGGTCAATTACTTTTAAACCTTCTGCTAATAACTTGGGAGTTAACTCCGCCGATACTCCTGCTGGTGTTGCTAGAAATACGATTTCTGCTTCTTTCCCTATTGTCTTCACATCAATTTCTTGTAACGTATGAACGAGAACATTTCGAAGATGCGGATATACATTTGTTATACACTCACCAACTTGCGAAAAAGAATGAAGAGATGCTATCGAAAAATATGGATGTTGTTCTAATAAACGAATTAATTCAATGCCCCCATATCCAGTGGCTCCAATAATTGCGACTTTCATAAGTTCCTCCTCAAATCGATTCTTTAAATTAAGTATGATTATAATATTGTATATTTATAGAGTCAATTAAATATTTATAAATTTTTAAATCTGAAAAAACTTAATTTTATTAGAAAAACAATATACTCAACCGAATTTTTATACAAAAATAGTGCATAGTAGTTTTTTTATTTCACTTCAAGTACAATAAAACAATACATACGTACATACAGGCGGGAAAAAATATGAACGAAAAATTAATTGAGAAAATGATTATAAAAAGTTTTCAGCAATATCAATGCAGTCCAATATCAAAAGAAGATCAGGAAATGCTAGTGAAACATATTCAAACGGTGACTCATTCAAATATTGAAATTGATTTATACGAGGAGATTGAGGATATTGTTTATGATTATGTGACTGGAAAACAATAAAAAATAGGAGATTTCCATGTGGAAATCTCCTATTTTTTACTTAATGATTTACCTGCTACACGTTCAAATAAACCTGGGAATAAAGCATAAAGTTTTGGACCAATTCCCATCCACTTCGGTAAGTTTACTTCACGTTTTTTCGTGTGCATCGACTTTACAATTTGTTCTGCTACGTATGTTGGTTTTAACATGTAACGTCCCATATTCTTTACATATGTACCAGATTGATCCGCTATTTCAAAAAAGTTTGTATCTATCGGACCTGGATTAATTGCTGTAACATAAATATCTGTATTCGCTAATTCCATGCGTAAACTATTCGTAAATCCTAATACAGCATGTTTCGTTGCTGCATACGCACTTGATTTCGGAGTTGCAATTTTTCCGGCAAGTGAAGCAATATTAATAATATGTCCTTCGTTCTTGTTTACCATATAAGGTAGTACCGCTTTCGTACATGCTACTAATCCAAATACATTTACTTGGAACATATCTTTTACTTCACCCATTGACGCATCTTCAAACGTTTTAAAAATACCAAATCCCGCATTGTTTACTAATATATCAATACGTCCCACTTCTTGTAATACCTTTGAAAAAACAGACTGTACTTCCATCTCTTCACTTACATCTAATACATAATAATAGCAAGGCGTATTATAAGTTTCTTTAATTTTGTCTACTAACACTTGTAGTTTCTCTTCTGTTCGAGCCATTAATACTGGAGTCGCTCCCTGTGCTGCAACTTGCATTGCAACTTGCTCACCAATCCCACTAGAAGCACCTGTAATGACGATTACTTTATTTTGTAAACGTCCTGTCATTGCTGTCACCTACTTTGCATAATAAATCAATTGTTGCGATGACTCATCAATCATCACTTGTTGATTATATGCTAAATAGTCCAATTGTCCAACCGTTTCTGAAATAGTAAGTGGTAATTGTTCTTTATATAATACCGGAAATAGTTTTACACATACTTCAAATGCTGTCATTGGTTTTTCCTTTAATAACTCAAGCACTTTAAAAGCACGTGTTTCTTGCTTTTGTAATCTCGTTTCAATAAGTTGTTTCACATTTAGAACATCTTCCCCATGCCCTGATAAAATGCGTGAAATATTCATTTCGCTTAAACGCTGTAATGTTTGATTATATTGTAGTAATGGGCGTGCCCGCTCTGTTTGCCCTTCATATGGCGGTTCTAGTATTGGATTCGAAGAAATATGACTAATGAGAGCATCTCCACCAATTAATATTCCATCAGATTCTCTATATAAAGAAATATGAGTAGAAGCATGACCTGGTGTTTCAAGCACTGTAAATCCAGGCAAAGAATCAATACGATCTCCTTCTCTCACAGTATGCGTTAACGATCTATTACAAGAATATTTAAGTGTCCTCGTCGTCAATAACGACTCGTCTTTCAAAAATGCTGCTGGCACACCAAACTGTAAGGCCGTCTCTCTAAAAAATTCATGATACCGCTTTAAAAATTCTGGATTTTGTGTAATCCAAGGCTCATTCCAAGGATGTCCAATAATATTCGTCTTCTCAGAAAATATATTTAAAAGTCCACAATGATCTGCATGATGATGCGTAATGACTACTGTTTCAATATCTTCTATCGTATGTCCTAATGCACCTAATTGACTTTCTAACGCATTCCTTGCCTCTTCTGTATTCGTCCCTGTATCAATTAATGTTAATGTCTCCCCCTCAACTAAAAACACATTCACAGTTTCCACTGCAAATGGTACAGGAATCTCCATTCGGTGAATCGCCGTCATGCTTAGCCCCCCTGTCTCTTTCCGGTTCAAAAATGAATACTTCTTCAGTTTACAACTTCTATATATATTTGTCATTATTTTCAGATAAAAAGAGGTGTTTCCTATAAAAAAACGAATGTATGTACATTTATAAGAATTTCTAACCAAAATTAAAGGAGGAACATCATGTCTATTCAAAACATTTCCTTTCTCGGTGCAGGCTCTATTGCCGAAGCTATTATTGGTGGCTTGTTACATGCAAATGTCGTTAAAGGTGAACAAATTACTGTAAGTAATCGTTCTAACGAGACAAGATTACAAGAGCTACATAAAAAATACGGTGTCAAAGGTACTCATAATAAAAAAGAATTACTTACTGATGCAAATATTCTTTTTCTAGCAATGAAACCAAAGGATGTTGCAGAGGCGCTTACCCCTTTTAAAGAATACATAAATAATAACGTGCTTATTATTTCATTACTAGCAGGTGTTTCTACTGACTCAATTAGAAAACTACTTCAAAAAGACGTTCCAATTATTCGTGCAATGCCAAATACATCCGCAGCCATTTTAAAATCAGCTACCGCTATCTCCCCTTCAAAACATGCAACAGCGGAGCATATTCGCACTGCAACATCTTTATTTGAAACGATTGGTCTCGTCTCTGTTGTAGGGGAAGAAGATATGCATGCTGTCACTGCATTATCCGGAAGTGGACCTGCTTATATTTATTACGTAGTGGAAGCTATGGAAGAAGCTGCAAAAAAAATCGGTTTAAAAGAAGATGTTGCAAAATCACTTATTCTTCAAACGATGATTGGTGCTGCTGAAATGCTAAAAGCAAGTGACAAACACCCTTCTATTTTGAGAAAGGAAATTACTTCTCCTGGTGGAACTACCGAAGCAGGTATTGAAGTATTACAAGAACATAAATTTCAACAAGCACTTATTTCTTGTATTACACAGGCAACGAAACGATCACATAATCTTGGAAAAACATTAGAACAACTAACAAAAGAAAAATAGAAAAAGGAGCTCAAGTTTATTTGAGCTCCTTTTTCTATAATTACACTTAGTTATTGTTCTTCCCAAAAATCTCTTCTTGCAGGCGACGACCAGTCGGCGTTGCTGCAAGTCCACCTTCTGCTGTTTCACGAAGTGCTACTGGCATCGTTTGTCCGATTCTAAACATTGCCTCAATTACTTCATCACATGGAATTGTACTCGTTACACCAGCTAATGCTAAATCTGCTGAAATCATCGCATTCGCAGCTCCTGCTGCATTACGTTTTACACAAGGTACTTCTACAAGTCCTGCAACAGGATCACACACTAAACCAAGCATGTTCTTTAATGAAATTGCCATCGCTGTAGCTGCTTGATCTTGTGTTCCACCAGCCATCTCAACTGCGGCTGCAGCCGCCATTCCACTTGCTGAACCAACTTCAGCTTGGCATCCTCCCGCTGCACCAGAAATACAAGCGTTATTCGCAACAACCATACCGAAAGCTCCTGCTGTAAATAAGAATTCAATCATTTCTTCACGTGTAGGCTGCAATTTTTCTCTTAGTGCAAATAGTACACCTGGCACTGTTCCAGCAGAACCTGCTGTTGGTGTTGCACAAATAATTCCCATCGCTGCGTTTACTTCATTTGTTGCAACAGCTTTGCTTACTGCATCCAAAATCGTATCTCCAGATAAGCCTTTTCCGCTCTTCATATACGCTTGAACTTTTACAGCATCTCCACCAGTTAAACCAGTTGGTGATTTCACGCCGCGAATACCACGTTCTACTGCTTGCTCCATCACGACTAAGTTCTTTTCCATACCAGCAATTACTTCTTCACGTGAAATACTTCTTGTTTCCATTTCACATTGAATCATAATTTCTGCGATTTTTACATTTTGTTCTTTAGCTTGCGCCACTAGTTCCGCTGCGTTCCGAAACATGGTGTGTCCCCCCTGCAATTATTCCATAATAGTTACTTGACAAATATTTTGTTGCGCTTTTATTTCTTCAATTACTTCATCTGCTAATAATTCATCTGTTTCAATGACCATAAGCGCTCTTCTTCCTTTTTCTTTACGAGAAACACTCATTGTACTAATGTTAATCTCATGTTTCGCAAGGATTGAAGCTACCGCTGCAATAGCACCGAAGCGATCGTTATTTACAATAAGTAGTGCTGGGCTCGTGCCTGATAATTGAAGATCGAATCCGTTTAATTCTACAACTTCAATTTTACCGCCACCAATTGAGCAAGCAACAACTTCAATTTCATCTTCACCTTTATACAAACGAATTCTCGCTGTATTTGGATGAGGTGCATTGGCATCTTCTTCAATGAATTCCACTTCAATTTCGCGCTCTTTTGCTATTTCTAGCGCCTCTGGAATACGTAAGTCATCTGTTTCAAATCCTAATATTCCACCGATTAGTGCTACATCCGTACCATGCCCTCGATACGTCTTTGCAAATGATCCATATAACGAAATGCTTACTCTTTCTGGTTCATGACGAAACAGCTGGCGAGCAACTTGCCCCATTCTTGCCGCGCCTGCTGTATGTGAACTTGATGGTCCAATCATAACTGGACCGATAATATCAAATACTGAGCGATACTTCATCATAACTCCCCCTAAACCTCTATGAAAAAATTTATTCTACTATTCTATTAAGTTGCTACATCTGTCGCTTTTCCAGTTGTACCACGAATTTGTTCTGCTGTACGAATTGGATAGTTTTTGAATAAAAGTAATCCAATATAACCTGAAATAATACCAGTTATCATACTACATAAGAATCTTAGCATTATTTTCATTTAAAAATGATACAAGATGATCCAGAATAAAGTCTGGTAGCAATCCAAAGTTTAACACAGAAGCCATTGCAAGCATAGCATAAACAAGTGATATAACCATTGCTAATGCAACTAAATTTGCACCCGCTATTCCGCCTAGACTACCTGCTGATGTTCTGAACTCTTTTAAAGAGTGGTGTACCAATTAAATCTCCACCACCTTATTAATAAAAAGCTTCTACTAAGGAACTCGCAATAGCTACACTTGCTAATCATATCGTTTAGCTAAAAAGTGAAAAAGACTTATGACAAATAATAGTAATATCTTTCCTATTATAATTCTCGTGTTACTCTCTCATGATTTAGTCAACTTCACTTGTTACGATAATGACTAAAATACATGCGACTTATCATAAATTATAATCTGCCCTCATTATAGCTTGTTTTTTATAAAACGCTTACTTTTGTTGAATTTTAAAAGTTCTGAATAACAGTCCATTTCTGCTATTTGTATCACTTGTATGTCATCTGACTTATATAACAGTTTTTCTAAATAATCATTATTTCGTATTTTTATCGTATATATTCAAACCATTCTAATTTTCTGTACCATCCAAGTATAAGTATAAAATAATAACAGTTTTATTTTTAAATTTTTTTAGACATAAAAAAATGGTAACCCGCCGTTACCATTTTTTACAAAATTATTATTTTTCTACTGGGAATGATTTCAAATCTGTCGCTATTTCTGTATTAGAAAACAACTCTCTAGCCTCTTTCAATAATTCCTTATATGTATCTCCTTGATAACGAGAACTAATGTGAGTTAATATTAGTCGCTTCGCATTTGCCTGAAGTGCAATGCTCGCAGCTTGCTTAGATGTAGAATGAAAATAATCATACGCTTGTTGCTCATCTTCTGCTGCGAAAGTCGCTTCATGGACAAGTACATCTGCATCTTGCGCAAGCTCCCTACTCGCTTCGCAATATCGCGTATCACCTAAGATAGTAATAATTCTTCCTTTTTGAGGTGGGCCGATAAACTCATTTCCATTTAATATCGTGCCATCCTCTAATTCAACTACTTCACCATCTTTTAAACGTTTAAAGATTGGACCTGGTTTCACACCCATCTCAAGCAACTTATCAACTAAAAGAGCACCTTGTATATCTTTCTCTACAATACGATATCCAAAGCATTCTATACCGTGTGACAATCTTTTCGTTTCTACATAAAATTCATTATCTTCAAATACGGTACCTTCTTCTGTTATCTCCACAACTTCAAGTGGATATTTCACATGTGTCGTACTTACCGATAATGCCACTTCAATAAATTGTTTAATTCCTTTCGGTCCATACACCGTTAAAGGCGTAGTTCCTCCTTGAAATGAACGGCTACCTAATAAACCAGGCAATCCAAAAATATGATCGCCATGTAAATGCGTAATAAATATTTTTTCAATGCGGCGCGGACGTACAGATGTATGTAATATTTGATGTTGCGTGGCCTCGCCACAATCAAATAACCAAGTTTGTCCTCGTTCTTCTAACAATTGTAAAGCAATTGCTGAAACGTTCCTTCCTTTTGAAGGAACACCTGCACCAGTTCCTAAAAATACAAATTCCACTTTCTTTCCTCCAGCTCTAAATATACTCTACCTCTCATCTTACGGAATGTTATTTCAAATGGCAAATTGAATTTACATAACCAAACATCTAGACAACTATATAACACGAACGTTATACTCAAAAAATTTAGCTATCGTTCGTGTTTTGTGTTAAAATGATTATACTACATTTTAAGGGAGCGTTTTATTATGAAAGAAGTATTTCGTTTACAAACTGATTTTTCATCTTCATTTGATCGCTGGGTAAGTTCTTTCGTGTCTGATCACCCAGCACAATTAGAATGGACAACTTTAAAGGAATTAATCCATGAATATACAACATCACATACAAATGATACGTTACCAGCATATATTTCTTCAGCTTTAACATATTACGCCCAACGCGTTTCAACTACAAACAGTTCAGAGATTGTTATTTTTGAAAACCCTACAATCTCGTAATCTATAATAAAAAAGCACTGGTTACAGTGCTTTTTTATTTATACTTATTTAGCAAATGATTATATTCCGTCCAAAAGTCTGTATACATACTTTGATCAAACTCATCTAAAATTATCTTTTCACTTGATTTATTGAATAACTCTTTTGCTTGTAGCGCAAAAGAAACAATTTGTTTTCTATTTTTGATTCTCAATATTTATAATAAAATTTTGTGGTACCATTACAAATTCCCCTTTTATAAAAATATTTATTTTCCATATTATTCATAATCAATATCATACATTTCATCCCATATATCTATTATAAATCCATTTAATATTTTAAAAACACAGATAAAAAGATATTGACACTACGATTTTACAGTGCTAACATTCAACATGTAATTGAATATGGTCTCTGTTAGGTGAGGCTCCTGTATAGAGAAACGCTGCTGCCCAAAAATGTCGAGAGACGCCAATGGGTCAACAGGAAAGGTCGGAATGAAGGCCTTTTTTAATGTAGCTGGTTTCAGTACCTATGCTATACAGTGCTAAAACTCAACGAGGGAGAGGTGCATGTATTTTGTCATACACAAAAACTGTTTTTATTTATGTCTACTAACAGTCTTTGTTGTGGACTCTTTTAGCTGCGAATTCAGACCTTTACTCGTTTTGAGTAAAGGTCTTTTTACGTCTATATGCACCTTACTATGAAACAAACATAGCATATTCAGAAACTACTAAATTGTACGGAGGTGAGGAACAGTTGGCAATTGATGATTCGGCCCAGATACCCATACGTTTTACATTCATATTTCATCATGTAGGTAGGAAAGAAACTGTTCCTCACCATTTCAAATAGTTAGGTAACAGATTGTTTCCTCCTTCATGACAGAGGAGGAACTACCGATGTTTAATTTACAAAGACAAGAAACAAAGCATGCTTATGAGCAAGATAGCATGAAAACAAATAACGAATTATTAGTGGAGGTTGCAACACAAGATGTAAGCTCTGCGTTAAAACTTTTAGAAACAACACAAGATGGATTATCTAAACAAGAAGCGTCTCGTAGACTTTCTTTATATGGTCCGAACGAAATAGCTCATAATAAAATGGCGCCGTGGTACATTCAATTTCTGTTGGCATTTAAAAATCCATTTATTTTCGTTTTATTAGCTCTTGGAGCACTCTCCTTTTTCACGGATGATATGCAAGGAACAATTGTCGTATCTGCAATGGTACTACTTAGTGCAACAATTCGGTTTTCCCAAGAATTTCGTTCTCAAAAAGCTGCCGATAAGTTAAAAGCTATGGTTCGAACAACTGCAAGCGTATTTAGAATAAATGGATTTGTACATGAAACAAAAAATGTAACGAATTTAAATCGAAATTACACAACAGAAATTCCAATTGAGGAACTTGTACCTGGCGATATCATTTCCCTTTCAGCCGGTGATATCATTCCAGCTGATGTGCGTATTGTATCCGCTAAAGATTTATTTGTTAATCAATCTTCTTTAACAGGGGAAGCACTTCCTGTAGAAAAATACGAACACTGCTACCATACAGAAAATAAGCATATCTTACCGACAAACATGAAAAAAAATTACAATCCACTCGATATGGAAAACCTTTGTTTCATGGGAACAAATATTGTAAGTGGTAGCGCAAAAGCTGTTGTCATCTCAACAAGTACCGATACGTATTTCGGCTCTTTAGCCAATAAGGTAATTGGAAAGCGTGTAGAAACAAGCTTTGATAAAGGTGTAAACAAAGTAAGCTGGCTCTTAATTACATTCATGCTTATTATGGCACCTATTGTCCTTCTCATTAATGGATTCACAAAAGGTGATTGGCAAGAAGCTTTCTTCTTCGCTATTGCCGTCGCTGTTGGCCTTACACCTGAAATGTTACCAATGATTGTAACTGCTAATTTAGCTAAAGGTGCCGTTAAAATGTCTAAACAAAAAGTAATTGTAAAACAGCTAAATTCTATTCAAAACTTAGGTGCTATGAACATTCTTTGTACAGATAAAACCGGAACTTTAACAGAAGATAAAGTTGTCCTTGTTCGTCACTTAGATCCCAAGGGAAATGAATGCAATCGCGTCTTGCAATTTGCCTATTTAAATAGTTTCTATCAAACTGGATTGAAAAATTTAATAGATAAAGCTGTTATTAAGCATACAGAGGAAAACAATACATTTAATCCATCAGCTTTTCAAAAGCTAGATGAAATTCCATTCGATTTCGCCCGCCGGCGTATGTCAGTCATCGTAAAGGATATTTCAGGTGAACATACAATGGTTTGTAAAGGTGCCGTAGAAGAAATTTTATCAATTTGTAACTACACTGAAGTGGATGAAAAAATCGTTCCACTCACCGAGGAAATACGTTCAAATGTCAAAAAAATAAGTGAGACACTAAATAGTGAAGGTATGCGGGTTATTGCTGTGGCTTATAAAAAAGATAGAAGAATAAATGATACAGAGTACGCAGTAAAAGACGAAACTGATATGATTCTCGCTGGATATATCGGCTTTTTAGATCCACCGAAACCATCTGCAGCAGCTGCAATTCAAGCATTACAAAAACATGGTGTACAAGTGAAAATTTTAACTGGCGATAACGAAATTGTTACAAGAAAGGTTTGTAAAGAAGTTGGATTAGATATCTGCGAACCAATCCTCGGTTACGAGATTGATTCTTTACCAGATAAAGCATTAGCAAAACTTGCCGAAGAAACGACTGTATTTGCGAAGCTTAATCCCATGCAAAAATCTCGTATTATACACGCATTACAAGGAAATGGATACACTGTAGGTTACATGGGAGACGGCATTAACGATGCTGTAGCATTACGTGAAGCTGATGTCGGAATATCTGTTGATACTGCTACTGATATTGCGAAAGAAGCTTCCGATATTATTCTACTCGAAAAAAGTTTAACTATATTAGAAGCAGGGATTTTAGAAGGACGTACTACATTCGGAAATATTTTAAAATATATTAAGATGACAGCTAGCTCTAACTTCGGTAATGTGTTTAGCGTGTTAGTAGCAAGTGCTTTCATTCCTTTTTTACCGATGCTTGCCATTCATCTTTTAATTCAAAACTTACTTTATGATATTTCACAACTTTCTATTCCATGGGACAAAATGGATAAAGAGTTTCTAGAAAAACCACGAAAATGGGATACTGCAAACTTACGAAACTTCATTATTTGTATCGGCCCAATTAGTTCTATATTTGATATTATCACATACGTAGTCATGTGGAATGTATTTGGTGCAAATACACCGAGCGAGCAATCATTATTCCAGTCCGGTTGGTTTGTCGTTGGGTTGTTAACACAAACTTTAATTGTTCACATGATAAGAACACAAAAGATTCCATTTATTCAAAGCACTGCATCAACACCAGTCGTTTTATTAACCGCTCTTATTATGGCAATCGGGATTTATATTCCATTCTCACCACTTGGTGCAGCCGTTGGTTTACAAGCATTGCCACTTAACTATTTCCCTTGGTTAGTAGGAATACTATTAGGCTACGCTTTTTTAACACAATTCCTGAAAAAGCTTTATATTAAAAAGTTTCATAGCTGGTTGTAAAAATAAGAATGAGTGGGTATCCCCCGCTCATTCTAAAAAACATAACACATATTATATATGGAGGT
This sequence comes from Bacillus cereus group sp. BfR-BA-01441, assembly GCF_022663075.1. Lineage (NCBI taxonomy): Bacteria > Bacillati > Bacillota > Bacilli > Caryophanales > Bacillaceae > Bacillus > Bacillus cereus group sp. BfR-BA-01441. The sequence continues at coordinate 5,036 of NZ_JAKUEU010000068.1, read as the reverse complement.
GACCATGATGGTATGGTACGACATTGTATTCAGGTTAGTTATAGCAATTATTGTAGGAGCTTGCATTGGAATGGAAAGACAATGGAGACACCGAATGGCTGGGTTACGGACAAATGCTCTCGTATCACTTGGTGCCTGTATATTTGTTTTATTATCCGTCATGCTTGATCATGATGCTAGCCCATCCCGCATTGCTGCTCAAGTCGTTAGTGGTATTGGATTTTTAGGGGGTGGCGTTATTATCCGCGATGGTTTTAGTATTAGAGGGCTAAATACAGCAGCTACTTTATGGTGTGCAGCTGCTGTCGGTACTCTTACAGGCGCCGGTTTCCTCGTTGCAGCTATATTAGGTGCAGCCGGCGTGTTACTAGCAAATATACTTCTTCGCCCAATTGCTCTTTTTATGAATAAAAAATCAAAAGAAGAATCACCAGAACAAACGAACTACTTACTTTCCCTTACTTGTTCAGAAGAAAATGAAGCACATATTCGTTTTTTACTTATGCATATGGTAAGTACAGAAGGAATCGGTTTAAAAGAGTTGTATAGTGAAGACGTAGATTCTAATCAAAAGGTGTGTATACAGGCTACATTACATTGCAAGACAAATGCGGCTATCTTAATTGAAAAAATAGTAAGTAGAATGCTATTAGAATCTGGCGTTACTGGAGCTGGATGGAAGACTTCTTTAAATTTAGAAGCGAGTTAACTAGGAAAGGTGTCATGATTTTACTACTTCATGACACCTTCTACATAAACTTATTTTCTAACTTTTGTTGAAACGACTTCTCTTGCTTACGTAGTAGTTGACTACCTCGTTGTAAAATCGGTGTTCCATACTTATCGTTAATTTGATCAATGACAGCAAGTAGTGGTTCTTTTTTCGCATCCTCTTCAAATGAAAATAAATCTAATTGTTTCACCGATTCTGTCTTCCACTCTATTTCAGTAGCTGTAACACCTAGTAAACGAACGGAATCACCATCCCAATGTTGCTTCCATAAACGGGATGCTGCTTGAAAAATATCGCGTTCTTCCCAAATTGCATTTTTCAATTGCTTACTCCGTGTTACTGTTCGCCTATCATGGTATTTAATCATAATTTGAATATTATAGCTGACAAGGGTTCGCTTTTGTAATCTTTTACTCACTGATTTTGATAACCGTTCTAACATATCAAGTAATTCTTTCTCTTCATCCATATCCTTTGAAAAAGTCATCGAGTTACCGACACTTTTATGTTGGCCCATTTGACTCGGATCCACTTCCCTATCATCCGTACCTTTTGCACGCTTTTGTAAATCAATACCGTGCTTGCCAATTTTAGCGCGAATGATATGCTCGTCTCCCTTCGCTAACTGTTCAATTGTATGTATATGAATTTCATTTAATTTTTCAGCTGTTTTTTCTCCAATCCCATGCATTGCTTCAACTGAAAGTGGCCAAATCATTTCTGGAATATCACGGTTTCGAAGTACGGTAATACCGAGAGGTTTTTTCATATCAGAAGCTGTTTTTGCTAGGAAAAGATTTGGAGCGATTCCGATACTACACGGAAGCTGCAACTCTGTTAATAGTGCTTGTTGAATCATCTTTGCTATTTCAAGAGGCGAACCAAGTGCGTAGCAATCTGTAATATCTAAATATCCTTCATCTATTGAGACTGGTTGTATCTTTTCTGTAAAACGAGAAAGGACTTGAAACATTTGAAATGAAGCTTCGCGATATAATGTGAAATTAGGACGCCTTACAACTAATTGCGGGCATAACCTTTTCGCTTCCCAAAGGGGCATCGTCGTACGTATTCCGTATTCTCTCGCCTCATAACTACATGTTATAATAATTCCTTTTCTCTCTTTTTCATTTCCAGCAACCGCTAATGGCTTTCCTTGTAATGATGGATCATGAGCAATTTCAACAGATGCGAAAAAGCAATTCATATCTACATGTAAAATAACACGACCATTTTTCGGATACATTTCTCGCATAGTACTCACTCCCTAATCAGAACGTTCGTTCTTTTATTATATCAAATTTTGCACAATAGTTATAATAATTACTTGTTCTTTTTTATAATCGATATAAATCGAAACTTTAATCAACTCTCACTAATCGGACTTTTACGGGCAGCAGGGCCCCCACCTAACTTCTTTACTTTCGCTGAATTTTGAGGTAGGGGTCTTACTGTCCGGCAAATAGCGGGATAAACTCAACTATACATTCCTTGTAGTTATATTAATCATTGCAATTAATTATTTACTACTTCCGATTTTCAATATGAATACGTTAAGGTTATTCCCTCGTCTAGTACATGTAGCAACAACGTATATACTTCCATAGTTTTTCTTATATTCGCTTATACGTCTTGTCAAAGCAATCGAATCAAAATAAAAAGCGTGTAAATCATAATTGATTTACACGCTTTTTCTATTCCATTACTTCGCTACTTCTTCAATAATTGCAACAACTAATTCTGCTGTTTTTGCTAATTCTTCAACAGGAATCTTCTCGTTTGTTGTATGAATTTCTTCATAACCAACCGCTAAGTTAACTGTTGGGATACCATGTCCTGCAATTACGTTTGCATCACTTCCGCCACCACTTTGGTGAAGAGAAGGTGTACGACCAATTTTTTCAGCTGCACGTTTTGCAACTTCTACAACGTGATCGCCATCAGCAAATTTAAATCCTGGGTACATAACGTTTACTTCAACGTCTGCATGACCGCCCATTTCTTTTGCAGTTGTTTCAAATGCTTCTTTCATTTTCGCAACTTGTGCTTCCATTTTCTCATTAATTAAAGAACGAGCTTCTGCAAAGATTTGTACATGATCGCAAACGATATTCGTTTGTGTACCACCTTCAAAACGTCCAATATTTGCAGTCGTTTCAGAGTCAATGCGACCAAGTGGCATCTTCGCAATTGCTTTCGCTGCGATAGTAATTGCAGATACACCTTTCTCCGGCGCTACACCAGCGTGAGCTGTTTTCCCGCGAATAATTGCGTTCACTTTCGCTTGTGTTGGAGCTGCAACAACGATTTCACCAACTTTTCCATCGCTATCTAATGCGTAGCCATATTTCGCTGTAATACGCTCACGGTCTAATGCTTTTGCACCAACAAGACCTGATTCTTCTCCGACTGTAATAATAAATTCTATTTTACCATGAGGGATATTTTTCTCTTTTAAAACACGGATTGCTTCGAACATTGATGCTAATCCAGCTTTATCATCCGCACCTAAAATTGTTGTACCATCTGATACGATATATCCATCTTTAATAGAAGGCTTAATTCCATTACCAGGAACTACTGTATCCATATGAGAAGTAAAGTAAATTGTATCAACACCATCTTTTGTTGCTGGTAAAGTACAAATTAAGTTACCTGCACCATGACCAGTTACAGCCATTGTGTCATCTTCAAATACTTCTACACCTAAATCTGTAAATTTCTTCGTTAATACTTTGCAGATTTCTGCTTCAAATTTCGTTTCAGAATCTACTTGTACTAATTCCATAAATTCATTTACTAAACGTTCTTGATTAATCATAAGACTGCGCCTCCTGCACTACCATTATGTATGTAACACTATTAATTATAACAGAATTTCGCAAAAGTTTCGAAATACAAGACAAAAAACAGATGGTTTACATGTCTAGATAACCATCTGCTTTCTATTACTCATTTAACAATACCCAGCGCATATGATCTTCCCACACGCCATTTACCATTAACATCTTCCTAGACACGCCTTCATATTGAAAACCTATCTTCGTTACTACTTGTATAGATGCTAAATTACGAGGCATAATCGGAGCTTCTATACGATGTAACTGAAATTCCCCAAAAGCAACTTGAATTGCTTTTCTAAGCGCTTCTGTCGTATACCCTTTGTTTAACTCTGCTTTATCTAATTTATAACTGAGTACACAAGATTGATAAATGCCACGAACGATTAAATTAAATGAAATACACCCAATTATTTTCGTATCATCACCCTTTTTAAAAATCCATAGTCTGATGATTTTCCCTTCTTCGAACTCTTTTCTATCCTTTTGCAACTTTTTCTTTTGATAATCTAGCGTAAAAAAATCATCCGGTCTATACTCTTCCCAAGCTTTTAAAAATTCACGATTTCTGTCGTAATATTGAAGAACTGTTTCAGCATACGACTCATCAATTTCCCTTAAGTATAAACGATCTGTTTCGTATATTTTCATCATCGTATCTCCATTCTTCAGCTTGCCCAACTAAAAATTAACAATATACCCTTTTACTATATTCTCTATACACACTCAAATTTCCTGTTATATTTTGCAATCCCCTCCCGAATTTTGTCCTCACTCTCCCCTTGTCCATAATTTCATTTCTCGTTACAATGAAATTGTACTGATTTGCAAGGAGGTATAACGATGCATAAAAAAGCTCAAAAAGTTATGGTTTATGTGATGCTGATTTCTATGCTTGTAACAACATTACTTGCTGGCGCGAGTATGTTTTGGTAAAAAGGGCGATGTGTTCGTCCTTTTTTTACTTTTTACACATGACAAAATAAACCATCTCGACATCGAGATGGTTTATTTTATATAAAACACAATCGCTACAATACTAAAGGAAAATGACATTACAAGTGCTATTACAAAACTTGTATATTGTTTCTGCTGAAATGCTCCAATAACAAAAGTTAGATTAAGCAATGCCATACATACAATCGCTACAAGATAAGAACATATATTAAAAGTTGCCAATATGAATGTAATAACAAATAGAAATCCCATAAAAAACTGCATATACGAAAGTTTTGGATTCAAGTACATATGAGCAACCCCTTTATCTAATTTTATCTTTCTATATTCTCATTAACGCACGGTTATGTACACATGTCAAGACAACTTATTATAATAGAAAAAGCCAACCTTTTTGAAGTGACCCCTAAAAGTTAGACACGGTTATTTCATTAGGCAGCTTGATAAAAATGAGTCCGGTATTGCACCGGGCTCATTTTTAATTTTGCCTTTATCCGTTTTGTATT
>NZ_JAKUEU010000067.1:0-28100 GCF_022663075.1 Bacillus cereus group sp. BfR-BA-01441 | reverse complement strand
GGCAGTTTTTTTTCGCTTTGCAGGGTAAATAAGTTCCATCAGAAACCAATCATTATTGGATGCCTTGGAATTTCAATTGAAATTGTTGCAAGTATGTCAGAACTTGCGTTTTATCACATGTTAGTACTAGGTACAACAATAACGATTTCTGAAGTAAATAAACTCATCATTATTGCTATTTTTCGTAGTTTCTTTGCACTTGGTTTTTTAAATATGATGAATTTATATGAAACGAAATTAAAAGAATCGCAAGTTCGAAAAGAAAATGAAAATATGTTAATGCATCTTTCTAATTTATATGTGGAATCTGTTCATTTGAAAAAGACGTTACAAAATGCGGAGTTAATTACACAAGAAGCATATCAACTATATCGAAATTTACAAGTAAGCGCTGATTCAAGTAGTAAAACAGCATTGAAAATAGCGGGGGAAGTGCATGAAATAAAAAAGGATAATCAAAGGATATTTGCAGGATTATCTAAACTGTTATTAGATAAAAATGTGGCTGAATATGTAGAAGGACATGAGTTAGCAGAAATGATTGTTAGAATAAACGAGAAGTATGCTGAAATGCTAGAAAAGGATATACGTTTTTCTAAACATATAGAAGGTGAGCATGCTGCATACCACGTGTATACAGTTCTATCAATTTTTAATAACTTAGTTTCGAATGCAGTTGAAGCAATTGAAGATAAAGGTGTCGTTATTATTAAGCTATATAAAAGAGAGCAACATATATTTTTTGAAGTAATTGACGATGGACCTGGTATTGCACAAAAGTATAAGAAATTAGTATTTAAGCCAGGATTTACTTCCAAGTATGATCAAACGGGAACACCGTCAACTGGTATTGGGCTTTCTTACATAAATGAAATGGTAACAGAGCTAGGCGGAGAAGTGAGATTAGAAGACCGAGAAAATAAAAGAGGATGTAAGTTTATCGTTTGTTTACCGGAGGATAGTTTAAAGCGGGAGGGGGAATAGATTTGTTTTATTATATCGTAGACGATGATGAAGTTTTCCGTTCAATGCTTTCGCAAATTATTGAAGATGGAGACCTTGGAGAAGTAATTGGTGAGGCGGATGACGGAGTTTTTATTGAAGCGGATCAACTAAATTTTAAAAAAGTAGATATTTTATTTATTGATTTGTTGATGCCGATGAGGGACGGAATTGAAACAGTTCGTCACATTGCGTCAACTTTCACGGGGAAAATCATTATGATTTCTCAAGTGGAATCGAAGCAGCTTATAGGTGAGGCATATACACTTGGTGTAGAATATTATATTACAAAACCATTAAATAAAATTGAAGTTGTATCTGTTGTACGCAAAGTGATGGAGCGTATTAGATTGGAGCGTTCTATACACGATATTCAAAAATCATTGAATAACGTGTTTCAGTGGGAAAAACCGCAATTGCGTACTGAACCAGTGCAAGAAGGAAAAAAGATAGGGGATTTAGGACGCTTTTTACTATCAGAACTCGGTATTGCGGGAGAGAATGGAAGTAAAGATTTACTTAGTATGCTGGAATATTTATATGGTCAAGAAAAGGCACAGACATTTGAGTTTGGCTTTCCTGCGTTAAAAGAAATTTTTCATCATATTACGATAAGGAAATTAGGGGATCTAGCTTTAGAGGCGGATATTGATAAAGAGAAAAAAGCGTCTGAACAAAGAGTACGTCGAGCTATTTATCAGTCGTTAAATCATTTGGCTTCTTTAGGATTAACAGACTTTTCAAATCCAAAATTTGAAAGCTATGCTCCAAAATTTTTCGATTTTACCGTAGTTAGAAAACGGATGACAGAAATGACGAAAGATGAACTCGCATCTTCTGGTCATACGCGAATTAATACGAAGAAGTTTATTCAAGTGTTGTATTTTGAGGCGAAGAGGTTGATGGAGATAGAGTGAAGAAGATGCTTATAAATAAGCATCTTCTTTTGTTAAATCAACATTTTATATTTTCTCGTGGAGCATGTAAAATGTTAAGTAAGAGAAAATGGTTTTATATTAAGGAAGTGTCAAAGCGATGAGTTTCACATTGAATAAATCGATTATTAAAGAAGTGTGCGGAGAGACCTCATATAAAAGAGGTGAAGCCTATTATAAATCAAATAAAGTGATAATAGATCATTACGATGAAAATAAAGAAATTTGTGAGGCGACAGTAAAAGGGAACGAGGATTTCCATGTTACAGTAGCAAAAGCCAAAAAGGGTGATGTTGTTGCAAAATGTAGTTGTCCTTCATTAGCGTCTTTTCAAACGTACTGTCAACATGTTGCAGCAGTATTAATACAAATAAACTATAATCAACAAACAGGTGGAATGAGCTCCACTAGTAGCAGAAATGATCAATTGACAAGTGGTATGTTTCAGCTGTTTGCAGACAAACCACTGAGGCCAAAAAGTAAACAACACCGTTTTGATACACGTGAAATATTAGATATTGAGTTTATATGTACACCAGTAGCTACGAGAAGTGGTGGGGCTCTTCTTGGAATTCAATTGAAACTTGCCAAAGTGTATTTCATAAATCATATTAGAGAATTTCTTTCTAAGGTGGAGAAAAGGGAATCTTTTCATTGTTCAAATGAATTTACATATACACCAGATGTACATAGTTTTAAACAAGAAACGGATGCGATTATTCAGCAGCTCATTAAAATGTATCATAACGAAAAAATGTATGAAGATACGCTAGAAGTACATGCGAAACAAGATGAAAGTATGATATTTATACCACCAGCTTCATGGAAAGATATGCTCTCTTCACTTTCTAAAGTTGAATATGTACAGCTGAAACAAAATGAACAACTGTTTCAGGGATTACAAGTTTCAAAAGGGTTGTTGCCGTTACACTTTGAATTTACGAAGGGAAATAATGGCGGATTTACACTTCATATAGATGGTTTAAATCGTGTACAAGTTATGGATATGTATAACAATGCACTTTACGATGGAAAATTATATCACTTACACATTGAAGATTGTATGCGACTTATTGAATTACAAAAGATGATGAGTCGCTCAAATAGTAATCAGTTTTATATTCCAGAAAGTAAGATGGAACATTTCGTCGCGAAAGTTGTACCAGGATTAATGAAGCTCGGAACTGTACACATTGATGAAGTAATATCGGATCGTGTTGAAACACCTTCGCTAAAAGCGAAATTGTATTTAGACCGCGTGAAAAATCGCTTATTAGCAGGTCTTGAATTTCACTATGGGAACGTCATGATTAATCCGCTAGAAGAGGATGGACAGCCGTCTGTTTTTAATCGTGATGAGAAAAAAGAAAAAGAGATTTTAGACATTATGAGTGAAAGTGCCTTTGCAAAAACAGAAGGCGGTTACTTTATGCATAATGAAGAAGCTGAGTATAACTTTTTATATCACGTCGTGCCAACATTAAAAGGTTTAGTTGATATTTATGCGACGACAGCAATCAAATTGCGAATTAGTAAAGGGGATGCAGTTCCTCTTATTAGAGTGAGAAGAAAAGAAAGAATTGATTGGTTGTCATTTCGTTTTGATATAAAAGGAATACCAGAAGCAGAAATTAAAGGTGTATTAGCGGCCCTTGAAGAGAAACGTAAATATTATCGATTGGCGAACGGTTCGTTTTTGTCGCTAGAGAGTAAAGAGTTTAATGAAATTAATCAGTTTATAAAAGAATCAGGTATTCGGAAAGAATTTTTACATGGAGAAGAGGTAAATGTTCCGCTTATTCGGAGTGTAAAATGGATGAACGGACTTCACGAAGGCAATGTTTTAAGTTTGGATGATTCTGTTCAAGAGTTAGTAGAAAACATTCAAAACCCGAAAAAATTAAAGTTTGCTGTGCCAAATACTTTAAATGCAGAAATGAGAAAGTATCAAGTATATGGGTTCGAATGGATGAAAACACTTGCTCATTACCGTTTTGGCGGTATTTTAGCAGATGATATGGGACTTGGAAAAACGTTGCAAAGCATTGCTTTTATAGATTCTGTTTTGACTGAGATTCGAGAAAAGAAACTGCCAATATTAGTCGTTTCACCATCATCTCTTGTTTATAATTGGTTTAGTGAATTGAAAAAATTCGCCCCGCATATTAGAGCAGTTATTGCAGATGGAATTCAAGCAGAGCGCCGGAAAATTTTGAAAGATATAACGGAATTTGATGTTGTAATTACGTCATATCCATTACTGAGAAGAGATATAAGATTGTATGCAAGACCATTTCATACACTATTCCTTGATGAAGCGCAGGCGTTTAAAAACCCTACAACGCAAACGGCAAGAGCTGTGAAAACAATTCAAGCTGAATACCGTTTTGGGCTAACGGGTACACCTGTAGAAAATTCATTAGAAGAGCTATGGTCTATCTTCCATGTCGTCTTCCCAGAATTATTACCAGGAAGAAAAGAGTTCGGTGATTTAAGGCGTGAAGATATAGCGAAGCGAGTGAAACCATTCGTATTAAGACGATTAAAAGGGGACGTATTAAATGAGTTGCCAGAGAAAATAGAGCACTTACAATCATCGGAGTTATTACCCGATCAAAAGAGTCTTTATGCTGCTTATTTAGCGAAGCTAAGGGAAGAAACGTTAAAGCATTTAGACAAAGATACGTTACGTAAAAATAAAATTAGAATTTTAGCTGGTTTAACGAGATTGCGACAAATTTGTTGCCATCCTGCTTTATTTGTTGATGATTACAAAGGAAGTTCAGCTAAATTTGAACAACTGTTAGAGATTTTAGAGGAATGTAGAAGTACAGGGAAGAGAATATTAATTTTTTCTCAATTTACGAAGATGCTTTCCATTATTGGTCGTGAGTTAAATCGACAAGCAATTCCATATTTTTATTTAGACGGGAGTACACCAGCGCAGGATCGTGTAGAGCTGTGCGATCGGTTTAACGAAGGAGAAGGAGATCTATTTCTCATTTCTTTAAAAGCTGGTGGTACCGGACTTAATTTAACTGGTGCAGATACAGTAATATTATATGATTTATGGTGGAATCCAGCTGTTGAACAACAAGCGGCCGATAGGGCGTATCGAATGGGACAAAAAAATACAGTGCAAGTTATAAAGCTAGTAGCTCAGGGAACAATTGAGGAGAAAATGCATGAACTGCAAGAAAGTAAGAAAAATTTAATCGCTGAAGTGATTGAGCCGGGAGAAGAGAAATTGTCCTCAATCACAGAGGAAGAAATTCGAGATATTTTAATGATTTAATATAAAAAAGCTATGCCTTCAAATTTATGAGGGCATAGCTTTTTTGTTGTAATAATTATATTTTGTTTTGTAAAAAGTAAAGAAATCAAATGTTATTTAAATTACTTCTTTGTACCTTTACTTTTGTAGGGTTTGGCAGCTGCCTTTTTCTTTGCACTTGATTGCCAACGGTTCCATCCTTTACTTCCTGTACCTTGTCCTACACCTTTTTTCGGTTTTGCTTTCGTTTTACTCATATGATCACTCCGTTATATAAAAAATCTTATTTAATAATAGCCAATGTTTTAGAAAAATATTCTGGATAAATGACTATGTTTGTTTTAAGTAAAAACAAACTGCTTGAATGCTATAGTATATCATGAAATTGCAAGTAAACTGAAAGGAATTATAAAGAAAATGAAAATAATAAGAAATACTGCGGATTCTATATTCCGAACGATCACATTAATTATTGTGTATACGTTAGTTTCGGTCAGTGAAACATTTTTTGGATTGACGAGGCAGAAAAAGTAAAGATGTTAAATTAACAACAATCAATAAAGCCGTAAAATAAAGAATTGAAAAATATTTTAAAACTTTTTGTTGACTTTCTTTATTTTTTGTATAGAATAATCATTAATAAAATGTTTCAGAGATGTGACAACAAAACGACTATGAAAGGACGAGTAGTAGTAGGACGTAGTTTAAGCGAGTCAGGGGTGGTGTGAGCCTGATACGAAGCCTATTATGAAGAACCTCCTGGAGTTGCTAACCGAAATCCTTTATAGGAAAGTAGACTTAGCCGGGAACTTCGCCGTTACAAGAAGAACAGTATCGAGATATTTCATCTCCGTATTGTATAAGTGAGCAACCTCTGTTGCTAATTTGGGTGGTACCGCGGAACCAAAGCCTTTCGTCCCAGTTTTTTGGGAAAGAAGGGCTTTTTTTGTTGGCTTCTTTTCACAACATCCAAACATTTTAGGAGGAAACCACCATGTATCAATCATTAATGACAGTAAGAGAGACTCAAATTGCAATTAAGGAAGTTAAAACATTTTTCGAGGACCAATTAGCAAAACGCCTTGAACTATTCCGCGTATCTGCACCATTATTCGTAACGAAAAAATCAGGATTAAACGATCACCTAAACGGTGTAGAACGTCCAATTGAATTTGATATGTTACATTCAGGAGAAGAATTAGAAATTGTTCATTCACTAGCGAAATGGAAACGATTTGCATTACATGAATACGGATATGAAGCTGGTGAAGGTTTATATACAAACATGAACGCGATTCGTCGTGATGAAGAACTTGATGCAACGCATTCCATTTATGTTGACCAATGGGATTGGGAAAAAATCGTTCAAAAAGAATGGCGTACTGTTGAATACTTACAAAAAACAGTACAAACAATTTATGGAATATTCAAAGATTTAGAAGATCACTTATTTGAAAAATATCCGTTCCTTGGAAAGTATTTACCGGAAGAAATTGTTTTCGTTACTTCTCAAGAATTAGAAGATAAATATCCAGAATTAACACCGAAAGATCGTGAACATGCAATTGCAAAAGAACACGGTGCAGTCTTCATTATCGGAATTGGTGATGCACTTCGTTCAGGTGAAAAGCATGACGGACGCGCAGCTGATTATGACGATTGGAAATTAAACGGTGACATTTTATTCTGGCACCCAGTACTACAATCTTCATTTGAGTTATCATCAATGGGAATTCGTGTTGATAGTAAATCACTTGATGAGCAGTTAACGAAAACTGGTGAAGACTTCAAACGTGAGTATGATTTCCATAAAGGTATACTAGAAGAAGTACTACCATTAACAATCGGCGGTGGCATTGGACAATCAAGAATGTGCATGTACTTCTTACGTAAAGCACATATCGGTGAAGTTCAATCTTCTGTATGGCCTGACGATTTACGTGAAGCTTGCAAGAAAGAAAACATTCATCTGTTTTAATAGAAGTAAGGGAATAGCTTAAATATAGAGCTATTCCCTCTTTTTTATAAAACATTACTTATTTATTACCGAGTTCTTCTGCTAAACCGATTAAAATTCCTTCGACTCCACGAATGTAGCAGAGACGATACGAGTTCTCGTACTGAACTACTTCGCCAACGAGCTCTGCACCATGCTTAGTGAGTCTCGATACCATTTCGTCAATATCCTCGACAGTGAACATGACGCGTAGATAACCGAGGGCGTTTACAGGAGCTGTTCGGTGATCTGCTATAGTAGGAGGGGTGAGAAATCGCGAAAGTTCAATTCGGCTGTGGCCATCTGGAGTGACCATCATAGCAATCTCTACGCACTGAGAACCGAGTCCAGTTACGCGACCAGCCCATTCACCTTCGACATTGGCTCGACCTTCGAGATTCAAGCCAATCTCCTCAAAGAAAGAGATTGCGTTATCAAGGGATTCTACAACGATGCTGACATTGTCCATTCGTAGTAATTTGTTTTTTGCCATAGTCTTATCTCCTTATGTATAAAAGTTTATTATTTAATTATCCTCATAATTATACTACTAAGTAGTTACAAATTCCTTTCAGTCAAAAACACCTTGTCACAGTATAGGAAAATGTGACAAGGTGTTTTTTAATATATCATATAGCATCTTGTTAACGAATAGCTTTTTATTTAATAGGAAGGAAGTAGATTAATATGTTTTTTTATAAGCGTTACTAAACATATCAAATTAGCTCATTTGCACGAAAGGCTCAATTTTCGCCATAAATGATTGATGCAGCGCCTCAACGCCTGTTACTAAATGAAGGCGGTCAATAACGACAGACACTTTAATTTCTGATGTACTTACCATTTTAATATGAATATCTTCTTCTTTTAAAGTAGTGAACATATTTGCAGCGACACCTGGGTTAGATACCATGCCAGATCCTACGATTGATACTTTTGCTAAGTGATTTTCATGTTCTACAGATTCGTAGTGAAGAGTTTCTTGATTTTGTTCCAATACTTCTAATGTTTCTCTTAAATCATTCGAGTGAATGGAGAAGGAGAGATGAACAGTTCCTTCATTTGTAATACTTTGAATGATGATATCTACATTAATATGTGCCGCTGCTAATGTAGAGAAAACAGTTGAAAGTGAACCTTGTTCTAATCCTTTCACTGTGATGCGTGTAATATTATCTTCAAATGCAATACCTTTAACGATTGATTGTTGTTCCATGTTACATTCTCCTTTTACAATTGTTCCGTTTTCTTGTTCCATACTTGAGCGAACTTCTAAAACTACGTTATGATTTTTAGCAAACTCAACAGCACGCGGGTGTAATACGCCAGCACCGAGGTTTGCAAGTTCTAACATTTCGTCATAAGAAATTTCATCTAATTTATAAGCATCTTTTACAACTCGTGGATCCGTCGTATATACGCCGGTCACATCTGTGTAAATATCACATTTTTTTGCGTTTAGTGCAGCAGCTAATGCGACAGCAGTTGTATCAGAACCGCCTCGTCCAAGCGTTGTAATTTCAAAATCTTCACTGACTCCTTGGAAACCAGCTACAATAACAATCGTACCTTCAGCAAGATAAGATTGAATACGATCTGTATGAATGTCAGTAATCCGTGCACTACTATGTACAGATTCTGTCGTAATACCAGCTTGCCACCCTGTTAATGAAATTGCATGATAGCCTTTTGCTTGCAGTGCCATTGTTAATAATGAAATAGTTACTTGTTCTCCTGTAGATAGAAGCATATCCATTTCACGTTTACTTGGATTTTCTGTGATAGCGTTAGCGAGTGCGACAAGTTCATCTGTGCTTTTTCCCATTGCTGAAACGACAGAGACAATGCTATGACCTCGTTCATATTCTTCAATAATTAAATTTGCTACATGTTGAATGCGTTCGACGCTTCCGACAGAAGTGCCACCGAATTTTTGAACAATTGTTTCCATTACAGATTCCTTCTTTCGTCTATTTTTAAGAATAGATTAGGAAATATATAAATCCCAATACTCCTGTAGTTACCAGAAAGACAAACAAAAAACACCATCTCAAATAAGTGAGGATGGTGCTGTTACAGGAAAAGGGAAACAGAAAACGGAGCTAATAAAAAAACCGCCAAAAAAGGAATATCATAAAAAATGATATCTCTTTTTTGTAGATAGCTCTTCATACGTACACGTCTGTACATATGACAGTTCTGTTTCTATTCGAAAACAGCCCCAATTGATAAATGCAGAGAAACTTATCAATTTCGGCAATACTTCCTTTCATCTAAGTTCATAGACATCTCTGTGTCTCCATTAGAATACTCATAAGTATCGCAACCTCTATCTCACGTTTTAGGCGAGAGTGTTTGATTTATGAAGTTGTTGGTAACATTTGTTTTATAATAATTTAAATTTTTCGGGGAATCAAGTGTTTTATATATATTTTAAAAATTCTTTCTTTTTTCTGAGGAAGTTTGTGAAAAATGTAGCAAAATAAATTCATTGCATGTACATTAAACTTATAGTGCATAGGAGGTGGGAGAATGAAAAGGAAACAGCCTATTTATGTTGCGACAAAAATGAACACGACGATGGGAAAATTATGGGAATATACGCAAGAACCAGCTATACATACAGAGTGGGATGCTCGCTTTACTGAAATTTCGTATTTAGAGAAAAAAGAAGGAGAACCACAGAAGTTTTTGTATAAAACAAAGATTGGATTTGGGTTTGAAATAGCTGGAGAAGGGGAATCAATAGGTGAAATAAGAAAAGATATTTTAATGCAGTTATGCAATTGGATGGAAACGAAAATGAAATTGTAGATTATTTTGGCGAACCACATTTACTCGTTTCTACACTGCATTTTCATATCGATGAGTTAGGGGCAATGCATATTTCTTCAAAGAAACAATGGTTTTATATGTTTGGAAGAAAAATGCCGTTACCAAAATTTTTGTATGGTGAAGCAAAAATTGTTGAAAGTTATGATGCAACACTACAGTGTTTTCGAATTCATGTACAAGTACGAAACCCGTTAATTGGCTCGCTTTTTTCATATAAGGGAACATTTGTGGAAAGGAAATAAACGATATGAAAAATATAATATTTGGGCTTGCTTGTTATGTTGTTTTTCTAATATATGAGTGGTCGAATATAAATCCTGTTGAAGCAATTATATTATTGTCTGTTTTATTATTTATACCAATGTCACTTTGTATTATTGATAAAAGAAAAAGAGATGGATCGTATTTATTATTTTATAAATTCGTATCGTTTTTATATCCAATCGCAGCAATTTGTGCAATGCTAGCTTTCGTCACAAATTACAATGTATTTGCGCTAGTTTGGTTTGTATATACAGGAATTGTTGCGTTATTTGGTGTAAGTAGATTGCTAGAAAGAGGATGGAAGCCGTTAGAAGAAATCGCCATAGATAGTGCGTTTATTTATTTGTTTTTAGGTGGTTTTTGGTTTTTTGCTTCAGTGGCAAAACTTTCAATTATGCATTTTAGCTCTGACATTGTTTTACTCACAGCAGCGCATTTTCATTATTCGGCGTTTCTATTGCCATTATCAGCTGGTTTAATAGGGAGAAAAAGAGAAAAGAGAAGTAAAGTATATGATGCTATTATGTTTATCATCATGATTTCACCTATGACAGTTGCAATAGGAATTACATACTCGAGAATATTTGAATTTTTTGCAGTGCTCCTATATTTATGTGCCATTTATGGATATGGATTTTACGTTTGGAGAGCAAAATTTAATGCTATCAGTGCAAAGATTCTTTTAATCGTTTCGTCTAGTACACTCATGGTTACAATTATGTTCTCACTTATATATTCATACGGAAATTTGAAGCATGTAATGACGATTACAATTGCTCAAATGGTTTGGATTCACGGTATTGTCAACGGAATTGGAGTAGCGTTACCGGCATTTGTCGGCTGGATGATCGAAAAGAGTGTTCCAAATTATAAATACTATGGGAAACCAATGAGTAAATTAAGAGGAAGTGTGGCAATTGGTGAGGCTTTTTTATATAGCGGCAATTTAGTAGGCAGTAAGGAATACAACGGTTTAGTTGATCAAATAACTGATTTTCATAGTGAGTCATTTGACGTGACGAAGGTACCTTTAAGTATTATTCGTTTTTATGAAAATACAACAGAGTATGAGTTGCAATCAAATATTAAATGGGCTCGTTGGTTCCGCCTATTTGCATTTTGTTATGAGAAAATGAGCAAGCATGTAGGACAAATACATTTAGGGATGGGCGGCAATTGGGAAACGATGCATGGCTCTATCATTAGTGTAATAGATGAGAAAGATGGAAGAGAGAATGTAAGGGCTTGGATAAGGAAAAATGAAGCAGGTGAATCTATTTTTGTAGCTCTTTATTCAAAGCATACAAATAAGAATGAGACATATATGAATATCGCCTTACCTTTACCTTATTCGAATATGACTGGTATTTTGAAACTATATAATGATAATCATGATTTAATCATTACTAGTAAGTTAAGAGAAAATGGCCAGGGAGATGAGGGGATTTATTTACATACTCGGTTCTTAACAATCCGTTTACCGTTAGCAGAGACTTTCATCATTACAGAGGGTAAGGATAAAATGTTAACAGCTCATCATAGCATGTGGCTATTTGGACTTGAATTTTTACATATTCATTATAAGATTGAAAAAATTGCACAGAAGTAAGAAAGGCTTGGATGGGTTTCCAAGCTTTTTTATGTATGGGTAATTGTCATAGAAATTTGTTTATTTAGCTCATTATCCCAAACACGTTGAATTTCAAAAGTGCCTGTTTCAAAAAATAATGGGAATCTTTCTTTAAACCAAGTTTGCATAGGTAGCTTTAGTGCTGTATTGATTGGTATCCATAATAATTCACCCTCAGGAGGATTCAAAAGAAGTTCACCTTCAAATGAGTCTGTCCAATAGTTAAATACCATATATCGAACATTACCTTTCGGATTGACATATTCATCTAATCCTTTAAAAGTTAAATTGGAAACAAGTAATCCAGTTTCTTCTTTTACTTCTCTTATAGCGGCTTGAACGATACTTTCGGGGAAATCTACTTTGCCGCCAGGAGCGATGTAGCCAGGGAAACCTCGATGGCTGGGGCGTTTTATGAGTAAAATTTCATTGTTACGTTGGATCATACACATTGTATAGATCTGATGTTCGATGTTATGTGAATTTGGAGGCATAATGATGTATTCTCCTTTATATTTTTTTGATAATTTTACCATAACATAATTGTTTCTTATATAATTAGAAATGGAATGTTATAAATTTTCAGTTATATATTATAAATTCTATAGTCATTCGAAAAGAGGGGAGAGACATGCAAGGAGAAATACAAAAGGAGAAAAGTTTAGGTTATATTGGAAAATTATTATTACCAGTTAAAGTATCAACGCACTTTAAGTTTTTATGGATTGGACAATTACTCTCGGCCTTAGGTAGTTCGATAACTATGGTCATACTTCCAGTTGTTGTGTATTCATTAACTGGTTCAACAGTTGTAATGGGGATGACGATGGCAATGTACATGCTACCTAATATTCTTGCTTTACCGTTTGCGGGTTTAATTGTAGACCGAATTGATCGGGTTAGGTTAATGTTATTTACGGATATAATCCGCTGTATATTAATGCTATTACTTGCATCGCTTATATTTATGGATTTATTAACAATTACGATTTTATATATTCTCGTTGCCATATACGGACTTATGGAAGGGATATTCCAACCAGCATATTCTGCTGTAAGGGCGAAAGTATTCGTCCCTGAAATTCGTAATGCAGCTAACGCACTCACTCAAATGAGTAATCAAGGTATACGATTAATTGGGCCAGCACTTGGTGGGTTAATCGTATCGGTTGCATCTGCAGGGATAGGTTTCGGACTAGATGCAGCAACGTACTTATTATCATTTTTATGTTTATTATTTTTAAAAGAAATTAAGTTTAAAAAAGTAAAACCCATTGAAAAGAGTAAGCTTAATTACAAACAAGAGTTTATGGAAGGTGTTTTAGTTTTAAAAAGTCATCCGTGGCTGTGGATTACAATTTTAGTTTTTTCTTTTATAAATATTTGTTATGCCGGTATTATCGTCGTATTAATTCCATGGTTATTTAATGTTCATCATCATTTTGAAGCTTACGTGTATGGACTTGGCATGGCCTTTTCTGGTGGTGGGGCTGTAATTGCCGCATTAATATTTGGTGGGAAAGAGCTGTGGCATAAGAGAGGATTACTGGCTTATGGAGGTGTTTTAATGAGTGGCATTGCTTTATTAATTATGCCATTCATTTCTTGGGCACCCGCTTTAATATTCTTAATGGCAATTGAAGGATTTGGCATGATGATATTTGGACTCATTTGGGAAACGAGTTTACAGGAGCTTGTACCAGAAGAAGCATTCGGAAGAGTGGCAAGCCTTGATATGTTGGGTTCTTTTGCTTTATTGCCATTAGGATACGTAGTTGTAGGCTGGTTAGCTACTGTCATAGGTGGCGAGATAACTATTATAACACTAGCTAGTTTAGTAATTTTAACAATTGGAATAGCATTGTCTGTACCGAGTATTCGTCGATTTAATTGATTATATGGGAAAAGAGGGCTAGACCTATATAGAAAATAACTTAGCATATAATCAACTAGTATTAATAAAACATCTTTGTAATGAAAAGCCTTCCATACACATTTAGCACAAAAAAATTAGTATGGAAGCAACAAAAATAGAAATCACAAAAGAAGTGACGGAAGCGATACAAGTAGGTTTCAAAAAAGAAGACTAAGCCCTAAAGAAATTAGGACTTAGTCTTCATTAAATACAAATGTTTCTTTCATTTTTTTACCTTCATTTACCGGATGGCCGTTATAAGAGAAATTCTTTTCTTCCCAAGTGATCACAACTTTAAAATTATGACTATTAAAGTCTAATGGGAATACCATGTAGTCAAAGCTTGTATGACTTTTAGAAATATTTTCATTAGGTGTAGTAGGTTTAAAGGTAGCTTTAGAGGTAGGGTTGTTATCAAGTATTTCCACAGATACGTTTGATACATCATGACCGATGTTTTTTACGAGTAAACTATACGTATCAAATACACCTTGCTTTGGCTGGATTGCTTGCTTGTTTGAGTTATGAGATTTATCGATTTCGACATACCATTGTTTAGACTTTGACGCAATCGGTAGTGACTGAAATGTGTAAGCACTAGCTTGTATTGGTAGTGCTAAGCATAAAAGTGTAAAGAGAGTTAATATTTTTCGTTTCATTTTTTGAGTGCTCCCATTCTTTAATGGATTTACTTGTTATTATCTTCTTTTTACGAGTAAATATACCATATAATGTAAAGTTGCTATAAGAGTAGTGAATCAATATCTTATTCAATACTCTTATAGCTGGCATAATTACGTATGTAGTAAAAAAGAATAAATTTGTTTTTCTATACTTAGATTGCTGCCCTTTTTAAAAGGGCTATTTTTACGTTTTAATAAAAAGAATATACTAAGAGTTCAGTATAAATTATTTATTTTAATGTAGTTAAATGTGCTTATATATGTGAAATTAGAGAAGGAAGCTGTGTAGAGATGTTTCTACACAGTTTTTTTAGGATATGAAAAAATTACCAAAAATATGTTAAAATAACATTGTCATACAACAAGGGGGATTTGTTTTATGGAAAATGGACATCTTGCTAAAGTAGACTTAACGAAAAAAATTGAATCAAAATCTAAGTACAACAAGAAACTCGAAAAATATCAAAGGCGCTTATTAACATTACAGCAAATTTTGAAAGAAGAAAAAATCGCGGTTATGCTTGTTATGGAAGGATGGGATGCGGCTGGTAAAGGTGGGGCAATTAAGCGGGTGACGGAACATCTTGACCCGCGTGGGTTCCAAGTAAATCCAATTGGAGCGCCTGTACCTCATGAAAAACGTTACCATTATTTGCAACGTTTCTGGCGCAAAATTCCACAGTACGGGCAAATCACCATTTTTGATCGCTCATGGTACGGTCGTGTGTTAGTTGAGCGTGTTGAAGGATTTGCTACAAAGGAAGAGTGGATGAGAGCATATGATGAGATTAATGATTTTGAAAAACTACTAACAGATGACCATTACATAATAGGGAAGTTCTTCTACCATATAAGTAAAGAGGAACAGTTAAAGAGATTTAAAGATAGAGAGAAAAATCCTTTGAAAAGATGGAAAATTACAGACGAAGATTGGCGTAATCGTGAAAAATGGGATGAGTATGTTGAAGCAATGGAAGACATGTTTGAAAAAACAAGTAAGCCAAATGCGAAGTGGCATATTATTGAAAGTAACGATAAATTGTATGCCCGTGTGAAAACGTTAAAAATCATTATTTCATTCATTGAGGATTATTTCTTAGAACATGGTATAGAATTGCCTTCTTATTATTATGAAATGAAAGAGGATATTGAAGTTTTGCAAGATGTAGGTGTGAAAGAGTAAAAAAGAAAATGGTCCTGTGAATTGGTGAAACCAAATTATGGGGCTTTTTTATTTAGAAACATTTTACAATTAACAGAATAAGGTATATAATCAATAATCATATTAACAATGTTAATATGATTATTGATTATATACTATGTGGGGGTTTTACTTTGAAGGGAAGAGATGTTGTTTTAGGTTTATTAATGGAAAAGGGATTGTCTGGTTACGATATTAAAATTGTGTTTGAAGACGTATTTACTCATTTTTTTGATGGAAGTTTTGGAATGATTTATCCAACGTTACGACAATTGGAGAATGAAGGGAAAATAAAAAAAGAGGTTGTCATGCAAGAGGGGAAGCCGAATAAGAAAATGTACTTTATTACGGATGAAGGACGTGAAGAGTTTTATCAATACATGCGGACGCCTATAGAGAAGGATGTTTTACGTTCGGATTTTTTAATGAGAATGTATTTTGGCAACTATAGTGATGATGTGACAATAAAAAAATGGATTAAAGATGAAATTGAAAGAAAAGAAGCGTACATTGCAGATCTTCGATTGAAATATGAAAAGTGGAGAGTAGGTATTACTTTCGTTGAAGAAATTTCACTAGATGTAGGTATTGCATCGTATAGTGCACAAGTGGAGACTTTGAAGAGAAAATTAGAAGAGTTAGAGGCGAAAGAAAACAATAAAACAGAAGAATGAAAAACGCATTCACAATAAATAAAGGGGTAAATAAAGATGGAGCAATCAAAGGGTATTAAGATTGTCTTTTTAATGTGTTTAGGTATCTTTCTTTGTATGATTGATACGACAATTATGAATATAGCTTTACCAGCAATACAATCGAGTGTAAATACTTCATTAGAAAAGATGTCCTGGGTATTAAATGTTTATACAATGACGATTGCAGTGCTTGCCATTCCGTTAGGGCGGATAGCTGATATCTTTGGAAAAGCAAAGATGTATATTTTTGGTCTGGTGATTTTTGGTGGTGGATCGGTACTTTGTGCTTTTGCTAATACAGGTGATTTTCTTATTTTTTCTCGTTTTATACAAAGTATTGGGGCAGCAATTTTATTTCCAACAAGTATGGTAATTGGTGTATCAGCTATGCCGTTAGCTAAAAGGCATGTTGCGCTTGCAATTTTAGGAGTAACACAAGGATTGTCAGCTGCTATGGGGCCAGTAATAGGTGGAATTATTACGCAAAATTTAGGATGGAGATGGGTGTTCTTCGTTAATGTTCCGGTTTGTATAATAGGAATCGTGTTATGTTGCATCATGCTACAAATAAAAAATGAAGAACGTATTATCTCAAAAATAGATTGGATAGGACTACTATTAAGTAGCACAGCAATTTTTTCATTTACTCTCATATTAGTAAAAGGTAATACATGGGGATGGCAAAGTAATATTGCTTTGTATTGTTATGCAATTAGCACTATTTCTCTTATTCTATTTATTTTAGTAGAACGAAAGATTCATAACCCAATGGTGAATTTAAAGTTATTTCAAAATCGAATGTTTGTCGGAGCGTCAATCGTTGTTATATTGAGTAATTTATTTTTAATTGGAGTTACTGTATTGCTTCCAACGTTCTTGACGAAACTACAAGGTCGAACGGAAATTGAAGCGGCTTTTTTAGTGACACCTATTTCAGCGATGATATTTTTTGTCTCACCAGTTGCAGCAACTTTAATTAAAAAACTCGGAAAAGTAACTATTATTTTGTCAGGGTTTCTTGTTATGGGGCTATCCTACTATTGGTTGCAAATGATTGATGTTCATTCAATAAATATAGAAATTATTATTCCATGTATGATATTAGGTGTTGGATATGGCTTAGTAGTGGGGCCAATTACAGTTTTAAGTGCGTCTTCGTTTGAAGGAGAATTATTAACTGCTTCTCAAAGTGTTGTATCAATGTTACGACAAGTTGGAATTGTATTGGCGGTCGCAATATTTGTCTCTAACTTAACTCATAAATTAACTGTAAATAAAGAAAAAGTATATCGTTATGCAGAAGAAAAGGTGCGGAATATTCATGTGAATAGTACTGAGCAAACTGAAATTTTACAAATGACTAAAGAAAAAATAGAGAATCAAAGTTTAGAGTCGAATATAAATAAGAAACAAAATGCAATGACAATGGGATTAAGTAAAGCGAAAAAGGAAGAATTGATTCACGACAAGACGGATGAAATATTAAGAAAAGTTCCAGTAGAATATAGAGATGTAAAAAGAGAAGAAGTTACGAGGCAAGTGACAAAAGAAGTTGAAAAACAAGAGGAAAGTATAAAGAAAGAGGTACTCACATTCTCGAATGATGTGAATCATTATGCCAAGAATCAGATGGCTATGAGTTTTACAGATTTATATAAAGCAAGTGTGCCAATTATTTTAATTTGTGCTTTCGTAAGTTTGTTGTTTTGGGAAGGAAAAGCTTTAAGTAAAAAGAGAAGGGGAAGATTAGTAGAAGATGCGTAAAGAAAAACAGGCTGCTATTAGCCTGTTTTTTCATTGTTTTCTCCTTGCATATTGTGAATAGTAGTATTTTTAATATAGCATGGGATAAGTCGAGTTTGATTAGAAAGTTTTTTAGAATGAAAGGGATGAATGGAAAATGCCATTGAATATGTAACGTTATACATAGTACATTAACAAGAGGGATTAATTTTAAAAGGAGGATGGGGAATTGCTAGATAAGGCAGGGGCTTTAATAGATAATCATGTATACACAGAAGAAGAGCAACAAAAACTATACAAACGAACGTTAATAATCGTCAGCATTTCACAAATGTTTGGCGGTGCAGGACTAGCTGCTGGTATTACAGTAGGTGCACTTCTTGCGCAGCAAATGCTTGGAACAGATGCATTTGCTGGATTACCGACTGCTATGTTTACATTGGGATCGGCAGTAGCAGCTTTCATAGTAGGGAAGCTTTCGCAACGATATGGACGCCGGATAGGTCTTGCAACAGGGTTTATAGTAGGCGGATTTGGAGCAATTGGTGTTGTAATGGCAGCTTTAATGAATAGCATTATTCTTTTACTTATTTCTTTACTCATATATGGTGCTGGTACAGCTACGAATCTACAAGCTCGTTATGCAGGTACAGATTTAGCGGATAAGAAGCAGAGAGCAACGGCTGTTAGTATTACGATGGTAATGACGACTTTTGGTGCAGTTGCAGGACCAAATTTAGTAGGAGTAATGGGTAGTTTTGCGCATTCAATTGGAGTTCCTAAACTTGCAGGTCCGTTCATACTATCGGCAGCAGCATTTATACTGGCGGGTCTAGTTCTTTTTGTTATGCTTCGTCCAGATCCGTTAATTATTGCTAATATAATAGAAAGATATAAACAGGAACATACATATAAAGGACAACCAATAACAGACGAAGCGAAAGAAAATAAACGAGGTATTACAGTTGGAGCAATCGTAATGATACTTACGCAAATCGTGATGGTTGCGATTATGACGATGACGCCAGTTCATATGGGACACCACGGTCACGGTTTAAGTGCAGTAGGACTTGTGATAGGTTTTCATGTAGGTGCAATGTATCTTCCATCTCTCGTTACAGGAATGTTAATTGATAAAATTGGCCGAACTACAATGAGCATAGCTGGTGGAGTGATTTTACTTGCAGCGGGTGTCATAGCTGCGATAGCACCAAGTGATTCTTTATTACTATTAATCGTTGCTCTGTCTTTACTTGGGCTAGGATGGAACCTCGGATTGATTAGTGGTACAGCACAAATCGTTGATTCCACAACACCGTCTACACGTGCTAAAACACAAGGGAAAATAGATGTTTTTATCGCGCTAGCTGGAGCTTCTGGTGGCGCGATGTCAGGTATGGTAGTAGCGAATTCAAGTTATGCGGCATTGTCATTGGCTGGAGGCGTGTTAGCGTTATTACTTATTCCTGTTGTGATATGGTCTCGAAAAGGGGCAAGAAATTAAATGAAAAAGAGGTTCTAGTTACTGACTAGAGCCTCTTTTTGTACACTTAAATTAAATTCCACTCTACAATAAGCCCTAAATGTGTAAGACCACCACCGAATCCGTATAGTAAAAGTGTGTCTCCATTATTTAACTTCCCTTCTTTTATAGCTAAATCTAGAGCGAGTGGAATGGTGACTGAAGAGGTATTCCCCATATATTCCACGCTCGTTAATGTTTTTTGTATTGGAATTTGAGATTTTTCACAAATAGATTCAATCATTCGTAAGTTAGCGCTGTGGGGTATGAACCAGTCTATATCATCTACTTGCATATTTGCGGTATGTATTAAATCTTTTATGCCTTTTGGCACTGTACGTGTTGCCCATTTATATACTTCTCTTCCATTTTGAACGATTTTTTCATTTGTTTGCAGTGGTGTGCCATTCATAGTAGTAGATAAGTTTGTTCTATATAGATGAATGCCACCATCACCGTTTGTTCCCATGTGAGCAGCGATAAAGCTTGGGGTGTCTTCATCTCTTTCTAATAAAATAGCTCCAGCACCATCACCGAATAAAATACAGGTCGTTCTATCGGTATAATCAGTAACTTTAGATAATGTCTCTGTCGCTACGACAAGTACTTTTTCATGTGATCCAGAAGTGATTAAGCTATTACCGACGTGTAGTCCATATGTAAAACCAGCACAAGTTGCATTTAAATCAAAAGCTAGTGTATGAGGTATGTTGAAGTATTGTTGTATTTGGCAAGCAACACTAGGGAAAACGTAATCAGCAGTAGTAGTAGCGACAATGATACAGTCGACATCTTCTAAGTTTTTCTTATATGTTGTACATAAATTTTTAATTGCTTTAATGGCTAAGTTTGAGGAATATTCTTCTTCGCTAGCGATTCTTCTTTCCTTCATTCCTGTTCTTTGTACAATCCATTCATCATTCGTATGGACCATCTTTTCTAAATCGTTATTAGACAATATTTGATCTGGAACATAAGTACCAATTGCAGTAATACGAGATTTAGAATGCATAGGAACATCTCCTGATTTTTATTTTTATAACCTGATACTAATATTAGGTTATAAAAATGTCAATAAAGATTTTTGTTGTATTAAAACGATAATACTTAACTTACTATGAAGGAATTTGGCGAGTGCTGTAAAAATAATATACGAGAAGTTTCTAAAATTGATAATGAAGGGAGTTGAGCTCCTTGAAAAGGATTTTACACATGTTTCCTGTCGTTATCATTTGTAGCTTTATTCTTATTATTTTTCCAGAGAAATCTTATGCTTGTGATTGTATTAAAGTATCAACAGAAGATGCATTTCAAAAAAACGATGTAGTGTTTGAGGGAAAAGTAATTGAGGTTGGAAGGAAAGCAGGGGTTGGAACTGAAGTGTTATTTGAAGTGAAGAAAATTTGGAAAGGGACAACTTCTTCGCAAATTATCGTATATACAAAGGGTGGTGATTGTATGTTTCGCTTTGTAGAAGGAGGAGAGTACTTAGTATTTTCTACTCAAAGAGGATCAGAAAAACAATTACACACAAATAGTTGTAGTGGAACGAAGAGATTGGATGAGGCAGGGGCGGACAAAGCGGCTTTAAGTCAAATTGCAAAAGAGTCTGTTCCGACGAAGAAAGTGGATTTAAAAGGTGAGATGGTGAGCGGTTTAAATTGGCGGCAAGTTGCTATTATTTCCATTGGTTTGTTATTGATGATTGTTTTTGTTATTTTTATTGTGAGAAAAACTCGCAAAAAATGACGATTAAAGTAAAAATATAAAGATTTTCTTTCGTGTGATATAGGTTGTTAAAACTTGTGAAAGCGAATTACTTATGCTACACTTTATGTAACTTAAAATGAACGGAGGGGCTTCCTTTGATCTTAATCAGATTACGTCTCAATACTTTGTGCCAATAATTGAATAGCGCTCAAAGGCTCTGTCTGTGTACAGAGTGAACGGGATTGGTCTGCCTATTTTAAAGGAACCCTTTATTAAGCTTATATGTGAAAAAGAGGGAGGGACGAATACGCCCTCTTTTTGTTTTGCCTTTATAAATAGAATGGGATTGTATAAGTGAACACTTACTGTGGATACGTATACAATCTTGGGACTTTTTGACTATAAAATAGGATGAAAGCATAGCTTTCTTCTATTTCTTTGGTGAACCCTTATCCGTTTACGAAAACACAGGCAGCGACCTGTGTTTTTTATTTTACGTAATCGAAATGGAGGAATAAATATATGGAAGAAGTATTACAAAGAGCAGTTTTAGTTGGAGTAAATGTAGGTAATGAAGATGATTTTGCATATTCGATGGAAGAGTTAACAAATCTTGCGGAAGCTTGTGATGTAGAGGTAATTGGGCAAGTAACGCAAAATTTACAACGAGTAAATCCATCGCATTATATCGGAAAAGGAAAGATTGAAGAAGTTGCAGCGTATGTACAAGAAATAGATGCGAATATGGTTATCTTTAATGATGAATTATCTCCTTCACAAATTCGAAATTTAGAAGAGGATTTAGATTGTAAGGTAATTGATCGTACCATTTTAATTTTAGATATTTTTGCGCAACGTGCGAAAACGAAAGAAGCACAGCTACAAGTAGAAGTAGCACACCTTCAGTACATGATGCCTCGTTTAATCGGTCTTCGTGAATCGTTAGGGAGACAAAGCGGCGGCGTTGGTACGAAAAATAAAGGTGTCGGTGAAAAGAAGTTAGAGTTAGACCGTCGTAAAATTGAAGAACAAATTTCAGTTTTGAATAAAGATTTAGAAGCGCTCGTTGCCCAGCGTCAAACGCAACGAAAGCAGCGTAAGAAAAATGAAATACCTGTTGTAGCATTAGTAGGTTATACGAATGCAGGAAAGTCAACGACGATGAATGCAATGCTTGAAATTTATAATGGTACAGAAGAAAAACAAGTATTTGAAAAAGATATGTTATTCGCGACGTTAGAAACATCTGTACGAAATATTGATTTGCCAGATAATAAATCATTTTTATTAACAGATACAGTTGGATTTGTAAGTAAATTACCACATCATCTTGTGAAGGCGTTCCGTTCAACGTTAGAAGAAGTAGCGGAAGCAGACCTACTTATTCACGTTGTAGATTACGCAAATCCAAATTATGAACAATTAATTGATATTACAAATGAAACGTTAAAGAAAATTGGAGTAGAAAATATTCCAACGATCTATGCTTATAATAAATCAGATATGGTAGATGTTGAAATTCCGAAAGTGCAAGAAGATCGCGTTTATTTATCAGCGAAGAAACATGTTGGAATTGAAGAACTTGTAGAAATGATTCGCTCACACATCTATAAAGAATATACGAAGTGTGAAATGTTAATTCCATATGATCAAGGACAGGTAGTTTCGTATTTCAATAATCATGCACACGTTTTATCTACGAGTTACGAAAACGAAGGTACCAAATTACAAATAGAATGTAAGACGAGTGATTACGAGAAGTATAAGCATTTTGCAATTTAATGTAAGAGGCAACCCAGTATGTGATTGGGTTGTCTTTTTTTTGTACTGTTTTACCGCTGAAAGTTACAAGGATGCAAGCCAATGACGGGAGTTAAGTTATATTTCTGGAAAAAGAAATGAAAGCAGTATAGAATAGAAATGTTTCAAAAGTCAGAATTTATTACACCTACTGTAATAAATATATATTTTGTACAGAAAGGGGAGATTCACATATGCAGGCAGTTTCACACAAAAAAACTGTAGAAACACCGACAATATATCGAATTTTATTTGCGATTAGCTTTGGGCATTTTTTAAATGATTCGATGCAAGCAGTTGTGCCGGCGTTGTTTCCTATTTTGGAAAAAACGATGAATTTATCCTATATGCAAGTAGGGTGGATTGCGTTTGCATTAAATATGACGTCATCGATTATGCAACCGGTGTTTGGTATGTATTCAGATAAGAAGCCGTCACCATTTTTATTACCACTCGGCATGTTTTCAAGTATGCTTGGAATGATTGGACTCGCGTTTGCACCAAACTTTATTATTGTTATTATTTCTGTTTTATTTATTGGTTTAGGTTCCGCAGTCTTTCATCCAGAAGGCGCTCGTGTTGCGTATATGGCGGCAGGTGCAAAACGAGGGTTAGCGCAAGCGATTTATCAAGTTGGGGGAAACACGGGGAATTCTCTAGCTCCTATTTTTACAGCGCTAATTTTCGTTCCACTCGGTCAAATTGGTTCATTAGGTTTTACAGCATTTGCAGCAGTAGGAATTGCATTATTAATTTTCGTATCGAATTGGTACAAAAATGAATTAGCAACCGGTGCTGTAAGAAGGAAGAAGAGGGCTGCACTTGAGGCGGAGAATGCAATTGTAAGTACACACATTAAATTCGTTATTATACTTCTTGTTTTTCTTACTTTTGTACGCTCTTGGTACGGTGCTGGTATCGGGAATTTCTATCAATTTTACTTAATAGAGCATTACGGTTTATCTATAAAAAATGCCCAGTATTTCGTATTCGCATTTATGATTGCTGGTGTGTTAGGCACTTTCTTCGGAGGACCGTTAGCAGATCGATTTGGTAAGAAAAATATCATCGTATTTTCAATGTTAGGTTCAGCGCCACTTGCACTGTTATTACCACATGTCTCACTTGTGTGGGTCGTACCGTTATTTTTATGTATCGGTTTTATTAGTTCAAGTAGTTTTAGTGTAATTGTTGTATATGCACAAGAGCTTGTGCCTGGAAAAGTGGGAATGGTGTCAGGATTAATCGTAGGTCTTGCATTTGGACTTGGAGCATTAGGTGCTGTAGTTCTTGGGAAATTAGCAGATATATATAGCCTGCAATTTATTATGCTATTATGTAGTTGTCTACCATTAATTGGACTCACTTCATGGTTACTGCCAAGTGATAAGAAAACGATAGAATAGGGGATGCGCTATGAAATTGTGTGAAAACGTTACGGAATTAATAGGAGATACACCTGTCGTCCGATTATCTAAATTTATTCCGGAAGACGCAGCAGATGTGTATGTGAAACTAGAAATGTTTAATCCATCGCGCAGTGTGAAAGACCGTGCTGCTTATAATTTACTTCACGTTGCAGAAGAAAATGGTCTCATCAAACCAGGAGATACAATTATTGAACCGACAAGCGGGAATACAGGGATTGGTTTAGCGATGAATGCAGCAGCTAAAGGGTATAAAGCGATTTTAATTATGCCAGATAATATGTCAAAAGAGCGTATTAATTTATTGAAAGCATACGGAGCAGAAGTAGTTTTAACACCAGCAGAACAAAGAATGCCAGGAGCAATTGCGAAGGCGTTAGAACTGCAAAAACAAATACCGAATAGTTTTATCCCGCAACAATTTGAAAATCCAGCTAATCCGAATATTCACCGTTATACGACTGCACTTGAAATTTACGAACAAATGGATGGAGAGCTTGATGCTTTTGTTGCAACGGCAGGAACAGGCGGAACGATTACAGGGACTGGTGAAACGTTAAAAGAGAAATTGCCAAACTTATATATTGCAGTAGTGGAACCGAAAGGATCTCCCGTTTTATCCGGTGGTGTACCAGGTCCTCATAAACTAGTAGGAACAAGCCCAGGATTTATTCCGAAAAACTTAAATACAGAAGTGTATAACGAAATTATTCAAA
Source organism: Bacillus cereus group sp. BfR-BA-01441 (assembly GCF_022663075.1). Classification (NCBI taxonomy): domain Bacteria; kingdom Bacillati; phylum Bacillota; class Bacilli; order Caryophanales; family Bacillaceae; genus Bacillus; species Bacillus cereus group sp. BfR-BA-01441. Next base: position 2,752 of record NZ_JAKUEU010000067.1, on the reverse strand, counting down.
TTGCAGATGAAGAGGCTTTAACGACAATGAGAAACTTAGCTAGACAAGAAGGATTATTAGTTGGGCCATCTTCTGGAGCATCTGTTTACGCTGCAATCATGATAGCGAAACGCCTAGGCGTTGGTAAAAAAGTTTTATGTATTGCGCCTGATACAGGTGAACGTTATTTAAGCATGGGGTTATTTGAATAAAAAGGATAGAAACACCTTAATAGTGAATAGCTGCTATTAAGGTGTTTGTTTTATGGAATGAAGAGGGGGAGAAGAACAATGAAACTATTAAAACCAATCCATGAATATAGTGAGCATATTACGGCGTATAGACAAGCGTTTTTACACTCAGGGGAACAACCACATGGAAGTAGTTCTTTACAAAACTTTGATTCTCTTGATGAATGGTTTGAAAAAGTGAGTAAACAAGAACTAGGAGAAAATTTACTAGCTAATCGAGTGCCATCTAGTCAGTTTTTAAGTTTTGAAAAAGGGGAACTTATAGGTTTTGTGAATATTAGACATAGATTAAATCCAGAATTATTACGGGAAAGCGGTCATATTGGATATAGTGTCCATCCGAATAAACGTCGCCACGGTTACGCTACGAAACAACTACAACTTGCATTAGCTGAAGCGCAAAAATTAGGATTGCAGAAAGTATTAATAACTTGCGATAAATCCAATATCGGTTCTGCTAAAACGATTCAAAAGGTTGGAGGTGTGTTAGAAAATGAAGTAGTTTCTTCTCGTACTGGTGAAGTTATTCAGCGCTATTGGATAGAAATATGATTAAGTAGGAATTTGAAAAGGTAATGCAAGCTGTAATATCGAAATAGATAAATGAAATATAGGGGATTACTGCAATTTTAGGGGGAAATGAAATGGGATTAAAAGAGAAAGCGATAGAGATTTCAGAGATTTATAGGAAAAATCCGAAAGTAGAAGCTATTATTTTAGCGGGTTCAGTAGCTAGAAAGCTTGAAGATGAACATTCAGATATAGAATTACATATTTTATGGTCAACACCGCCAGAAGATGAGGAGCGTAGGGCCCCTATTCATCATATTGATGGGACAATATTATCGTATCATCCGTATGAGGAAGAAGAATGGTCGGAAACGTATTTAACGAAAGAGGGAATTAAATTAGAGATTAGTAACTTTTTAACAGAGACAGTAGAGAAAGTGATTTCGGATGTGGTGGATCAATATGATATAAGTTATGAAAAACAATGTATTGTATCATCCATTCATGATGGTGTTAGTTTGTATGGAGAAGGGAAAGTGAATGAATTAAAAGAAAAAGTAGCGGCATATCCAGATGAACTAGCAAAACGGATGATTTCAGAAAATCTATGGTTAAGTAATCGTTGGCACAATCGAAAGGCGCTTTTAAAACGGAAAGATTGGCTTATGCTTTATGACGTTATTTGCGAAGTACAAAGGAACATATTCGGTGTTTTATTTGGTTTGAATAAAATGTACGTACATCATCCAGCGTTTAAATGGATGCCTAATAATGTGGAACGAATGACTATTAAACCTGAAAAATTATATGAACGTATGGCGGACACATTAATAGGGAATCCAGAAAAAAGTGTGCAGGAGTTAGAGTTGCTAATAGAAGAAGTGTTGCAACAAGTTCATACATACGCGCCAGGAGTAAATGTGGATGAGCAAGAAAAATCTATTTTTTATTTTGTGAAATAGAAAATAGTAATAAGGGGGAAGTTATGGGGTTTTTTAATAGGTTTTTTAAAAAAGTTGAAAAAGTAAATGAGCAAGAAGCTACTCTTCATGAATTAAGTGAAGAATTGTATGTTGAATCACCGGTAGAGGAAGCGACTAGTTACTGGGTATCAATGGCACAAAATATAATTGTTAATGCTGTAAAAGCGGCTGACAATGATGTGGAACGTGCCTTCGTGTTATTGAATTTGAAGAAAGGTGAGGCTTCATTTGATATTTTTTATCAAATAAATGGGCAATTGTATTTCTGGGATCAGCTAGAAAATGAGACGATAAGAAATAGAATTCAGAACGAGTTGTTACCGCAAGCTCCAGAAGTTTCAAATGCAGTAAATGAGCAATTTCGTGGAGCTGATCACCCTATAATTTCGTTCGCACAATTGCAGTTTGAATGGGAAACGAAAGCCTGGTTCTCACATGTAATTTGGGAAGATAGCCTTGCTGCTCAATTGCCCAAAACTCAAATTCTAAATGAATGGTTTCGTGTAATTAAAGAAGAAACGAAAAATAGACCACTGGATAGTGATGCGAAATTTTCTTGGTATCCATCAAACTCTTAAAAAATGAATACAGAGAGACAGGTTATGTTTCTAGATGATTTGTATTATTGAATAAGTATCAATAATACGTAATTCTTTTTCTATTGCCTGTTAGAATTCGTTATGTACTAAGCTACTTGTTTTCTAAACTAAAACTTATATTTCGAATTTTTAAATAGATTGTAATACATAAAAATTCGAAATATAAGTTGACACTATTTTTAATGTGTGATAAAAATGATAGTAATCAATTCGGAAAATAATATTTGGGCAATGAAAGGGTATAGTAGTGAATATCTCCCTATTTCAGAGAGCTGATGGTTGGTGTGAATCAGTATATAGATTATTCGTGAAGTTCGTCCTGGAGCATCTTTCATAAATCTCATATTTTGAGGAAATGAAAGACGGTAGTTTATACCGTTATCAAATAAAGTGGTGAAGATTTTTTCACAACTAGGGTGGTACCGCGATA
>NZ_JAKUEU010000066.1:0-29064 GCF_022663075.1 Bacillus cereus group sp. BfR-BA-01441 | reverse complement strand
AAGTAATATCCAGCTCCAGCGGCTAGAATCTCCGGTCATTTCGCTCTCTCGCTCGAAGCAAAAAGCGCTTCAAGGTCGAGAGCTCCAATGCCCTGCGATTCTGAGCGAGCCGCTTCCGCTTTTAATTATTATTGATTCAAGAACGCACGTAGCATCCAAGCGTGTTTTTCTAATTCTGTGTAGATGCCTAGTAGTAGGTCAGATGTCATTTCATCGTCAGAGTCTTGAGCGATTTCCATGCCTTTTTTCAGTTCGACTAGCATCATTTCGTAGTCTTTCATGATTGCTTCGACCATCCCTTCTGCAGTTTCTCCGTATGCTGCTTCTTGAATAGAAGATAGTTCTAAGTATTCTTTCATTGTTGCTACTGGTTTGCCGCCAATTGCTAAAATACGTTCTGCAATTTCATCGATGTGAGTAGCTGATTCTGTGTAAAGTTCTTCGAATTTCTCGTGTAATGTGAAGAATTGAGGTCCTTTTACGTACCAATGGAAGTTGTGAAGTTTTGTGAATAAAACGCTCCAGTCTGCTACTTGTTTGTTTAATACTTCGATTACTTGTTTGTTCATTATGATCAATCTCCTTTTGAGTTGTTATGTGATATCAATTACTAATTTATAATTATTATAATCTAGTAATCTCTATAAATCAACCCTTTTGCTGGAATTAATTTGAACAAATTATGAACTGTTGTAAATAAAAGGCCCTATTACGGTGAAGTAATAGGGCCTTTGTTTGAGATATGGCTCTTGTTCTAAACGAGCCGCTTGTGCTTTTAGTGATATCCAGCTCCAGCGGCTAGAACAGTCGGTTGTTTCACTCCTTCATTCGAGGCAAAAAGCGCCTCGTAATCAGGAGTTCCAACACCCTCCTGTTCTGAACGAGCCACTTCCGCTTTTATTTGTTAAACGGCCTTTTGTTTTTCTTCTACATCCTGCCCATCCCAGCACTCTGTATTTTTTAAGCCAGGGATAGAGTTTGCAACGAAGACAGGATCTTTTCCTTGTTTCTTTTGCTTCAAATAGTCTACTAATGCAGCGTAAGCAAATTTGCTAAGGAATGAGATGGCAATTAAGTTTGTGAATACCATTAGTCCCATGAATAAATCAGCTAAACTCCAAACTGTTTTAAGAGCAGCGATTGATCCGAAGAATACCATTCCGACAACTGCAACACGATAAATCATTAACCATGTTTTGCTTTCTTTAATGAATGCGATATTTGTTTCACCATAATAGTAGTTTCCTAGAAGTGAACTGAAAGCGAATAGGAAAATAATAATTGCTAAGAAGGTGCTTGCCCACGGTCCAATTTGTGAACTTAATGCGTTTTGTGTTAATTCGATACCTTCTAAATTTGATCCTTTGTAAAGTCCAGAACATAATACGATAAATGCTGTTGATGTACATACTAAGAATGTATCTACGAAAACGCCTAATGCTTGAACAAGCCCTTGTTTTACAGGGTGAGATACATCAGATGTTGCGGCTGCATTAGGAGAGCTACCCATTCCTGCTTCCGTAGCGAATAAACCGCGCTGAATTCCGAACTTGATTGCTGCTCCAATACCACCAGCGATGGCTTGGTCTAAACCGAATGCACCGTTAAAGATTTCCATGAAAATGCTTGGTAACATACTGAAGTTGTTAATAACGACAAAAATAGCCACGCCGATATAAACGATTGCCATTGGCGGAACAATCATTTCTGTAATACGTGAAATGCTCTTAATGCCACCAAAAATAATAACTGCAACTAATAAGGCTAATAGAGCTCCTACGATTGTTCGCTCTAGTCCAAAAGCATTTTCAAACGCTATTGTTACTGTATTTGCTTGCACTGAATTGAAAATTAATCCGTACGCAACTGTAATAAGAAGTGAAAACCAGACGCCCATCCAGCGTTTGTTTAACCCTTTTTCCATGTAATATGCTGGTCCACCACGGAACCTACTTCCATCTTTTACTTTATAAATTTGCGCAAGTGTACATTCTACAAAACTAGTAGCTGCTCCGATAATTGCGATAAACCACATCCAAAATATTGCGCCAGGTCCACCCATTGAAATTGCTAATGCTACACCAGCTAAGTTTCCGATACCGATACGTGCTGCTGCACTTAAGCAAAATGCTTGGAATGGTGAGATGCTATCTTTCTTTTTTTCTTTTCGATTAAACCCTTTACTAATTAAGCTGACCATCTCACTGAAATGAGTAATTTGGACAAATTTTAATTTAAAAGAGAAGTAAAGACCGAAGCCGATTAGCATTGCAATAAGAATATATGACCATAAAATATTATTCGTTACCTCAAGGAATCTGCTAAAGATATCAACCATATAATACACTTCCTTTTTTTCGTAATAAGAAAATTATATGCAAAAAATATACGAGAATCAATTTTTCTAAAAAATTATGTTACTTAAATCATTTTTGTGTTATGATTATGTTACATCGTAATATTTTTAGAATTATTTACATTTTAAAAAACTAAATTTAAAGCGAGAAGGTGGGGATAATTTGAAAGAAGATTCTTTATGGAAAGTAAGTCTTGAGAGTTTGAAAATGAGAAGTAATATATTTTTTATCATTACATCTTTAAGTATCTTTTTAGGGTCTACTTATTATTACAATAAAAGATTTCCAAATCACAAATATCCTGAGTGGTTAGAATTTCTAAAGTTGATTGGATGAATAAAAGACAGAAAAACAGAAAATTAAAATAAATAAGTTATGGAGGAGCTAAAAATGAATATTAGAGAAAGTGAACTTCCAGGTATTGGTTATAAGTTTCAAATCGTTACGAAAGGTAACGAAAAGATGGTAATTGTCATTCATGATGATGGTCGTAGAGAAATGTATCATTTTGATTCAGATCATGAAGAAAGCATCTCAAGTATTTCACTACGTGACTCAGAGGCGAGACAAATCGCTGCAATATTAGGTGGAATGGTATATAAGCCTAGGGCGTTAGAAAATGTTGAGATGGTTTTTGAAGGTTTAGCGATTGAGTGGTTCAAAGTGGAGAATACAGCCCCAGCAATCGGAAAAACAATTGGCGATCTTGAAATAAGAAAAACATATAGCGTAACAATAATCGCGGTTATGAAGAAGAACATGAAGAAGCTATTTAATCCAGGACCAGAAACAGTAATTGAAGAAGGAGATATGCTTGTAGTTTCAGGTGAGAGAGAAGAAATTAAAAAAATCATTAATGAATTACTTTCAAATAGGGGGGACTGATTAGATGGATACGTTAATTTTTGAAGTTGGTACAGCTTTAGTTTTAGTGGCAATTGCAGCAGTAATTGCTGGAAAATTTAAATTCTCAGTAATTCCTTTTCTAATCGTTCTTGGAATGTTAGTAGGACCGCATGCACCGACAATAGGTGTTATCGATCTCAAATTTATTGAAAGTGCAAGTGTAATTTCCTTCCTTGGACGGATTGGGGTTCTATTCCTTCTGTTCTATCTAGGATTAGAATTTTCAATGAAAAAACTAATTAAATCTGGACGCTCTATTGCGATTGGCGGAACGATTTATATTTTAATTAACTTTTCACTTGGTTTGTTATACGGATTTATAATGGGATTCCCATTACTAGAGATCTTAATTATTGCGGGTATTATTACGATTTCTTCTAGCGCTATCGTTGCTAAAGTGTTAGTGGACTTAAGAAGAACTGGTAATAATGAAACCGAATTAATTTTAGGAATTATTATGTTTGAAGATATATTCCTTGCTGTATACCTATCAGTTGTTTCTGGTTTAGTACTAGGGGATCACGCTTCCTTCTTAGGTGCCCTTACTTCAATTGGAATTGCTTTAGGATATATGCTTCTATTCTTTATAGTAGCTAGAAAGGCTACGCCGTTATTAAATAAATTGCTCAATATTAGCTCAGATGAAATCTTTATTATTGTAGTATTTGCTTCATTATTCTTCATTGCTGGTTTTTCAGAAACAATTCACGTTGCAGAAGCAATTGGAGCACTTCTTCTAGGATTAGTTTTCTCTGAGACAGAGCATAGTGACCGAATTGAACATCTTGTTGTTCCATTTAGAGACTTTTTCGGAGCTATTTTCTTCTTCAGCTTCGGGTTAAGTATTGATCCGTTCTCATTAGGCGGAGCGATATGGTTAACGTTAGGTGCTGTCCTTCTTACGATAATCGGTAACTTTGTAGCAGGAATGATTGCAGGAAGACAAGCTGGATTATCTCATAAAGCATCAACAAATATCGGATTAACAATCGTTTCAAGAGGAGAGTTCTCCATCATTATGGCTAATATCGGTATCGCCGGTGGTTTAATGTCAGTACTGAAACCATTCTCAGCACTATACGTGCTTATACTATCCATTTTAGGACCACTTTTGACAAAAGAGTCGAAGAATGTATATAAATTCTTAAATAAAATCTTTAAGTGGGATACGAAGACTAACTAAACTAAATTTTAAAAAATAAAAGTACAAGATATTTCCTGCTTGTACTTTCATTTTTGTAATGAAAACAGTAAAGAGAGGTACATGATGTTAGGAGAGTTGATCCATTCGGTTTTAGTTTTTTTAGAAGGACTTGGTTATTGGGGAATTATGCTTGGATTAATGCTAGAGGTTATTCCAAGTGAAATCGTATTGTCTTATGCAGGTTATTTAGTATCAACAGGAAGCATTACATTTTGGGGCGCTGTCGCGTTCGGTACAATTGGTGGTGTAATTGCACAACTATTCATTTATTGGATTGGTCGATATGGAGGAAGACCTGTTCTTGAGCGATATGGAAAATATATTTTAATTCAGAAGAAACATATTGATTATGCTGAAGATTGGTTTAATCGTTATGGAACTGGCGTTATCTTTACCGCACGTTTTATTCCGGTTGTGCGGCATGCTATTTCGATACCAGCGGGTATTGCGAAAATGTCACATGCTAAGTTTATTACGCTAACTACATTAGCTGTTATTCCGTGGTCAATTGTGTTTGTATATTTAGGTTTTAAATTAGGAACAGAGTGGGAAAGTATTAATAAAGTTGCGGGGCCATATGTGAAATACTTTGCACTTGCTGCTATTGTTTGTGCAATTGGTTATTTTGTATTAAAAAAAATGATGAAAAAAAAGTGATTACAGAAAAGGAATCTATGTCGACGTAGATTCCTTTTTTATTGGCATTTTTTCAAGGATGAAAGAATACGTTTAATATTTACCATATTGTGGCATACATATAGAAAAAGGGTGCTTGGAAAGGGGAATAAAGAGAAATGGAACTCCAGTTTCAAAATGTATATCAACAGGTAGAGAATTGGTATGTGTTGGATTCGGAGCTTCCTTGGGATGTCAAAAAGTTGAGAGAGGATTTGTTTTCTCTTATTGGAGTATGTAAAACGCCCGTTATTTTTTGTGATACGTGTGATGCAAATGATGTGCTTCTATCATTAGGGGAAGAGGAAGAAGAGTTCCTATTCCCAGTAGGTGGTTTTTATCATAAAGAAAAGCAATTAATTTTCGTTTGTATATGGGAAGAGTATGAGCAAGTTCTCAAAACGCTACTGCATGAATTCCGCCATGCGATGCAGCATAAGAGAGATATATTGTATGTGGGAAGTGAACGGTACGAAGAGCGGTGGATTGAAAAAGATGCGAGGAAGTTCGCGGAGAAGAAATTGGATGAATATAAGAGTAGAAAGTTAATGTAAAGCATAGTGGAGAAATAGCGCTGTGCTTTCTTTGTACTTATTAAAAATAAGTATTTGACTTTTATAAAGTTTAGTTCTAAACTAATGGTATGAAACGAGCGAGGTGATGAAATGAAAACAGAAGATAGACTAGGGCTACTATTATGGTTTCGTTTATCACGTTTTTATAATAAGAGTATTCGTGAGACGAATCAGCATTTGAAGAAATGGAATGTATCTGCCGCCCAGTTTGATGTGTTAGCTCAAGTTGGAGGACATGATCGTTTAACGCAGCAAGAACTTGGAAATAAGCTATTTGTTACGAAAGGAAATGTAACGCAGCTTTTAAATAAAATGGAGCAGCTTGAGTGGATTTCGCGTGAACAAGAGGGTACTACGAAATATATTTCTTTAACAGAAAAGGGAAGAGCTTTATATGAGGAAATCGTCCCACCTCAAGAAACGTTCCAAGCAGAGAAGTTTCATAATTTAAATATAGAGGAACAAAAGCAATTATTAACACTACTAAAAAAGTTACAGTAAGAAAAAATTTTAAAATAAATCTCGAATTCGAGATAGTATGAGGTGAAGGATATGTTTAGAAAAGTTGATCATAAAAATATGGGCAGAGCAAATCATGGCTGGTTAAATACACATTTTCATTTTTCTTTTGCTAATTACTATAACCCAAATAACATGAACTTCGGAGCGTTACGTGTTATTAATGATGATCTAGTAGCGGCACAAACTGGTTTTGATATGCATCCGCACCGTGATATGGAGATTATTTCTTACGTTGTAGATGGTGGTTTAACACATGAAGACAGCATGGGAAATCGCGGAACGATTGAGCGTGGACATGTTCAATATATGAGTGCTGGCACGGGTGTATTTCATAGCGAGCATAATTTAGGCGATGAAACGCTGCGTTTATTACAAATTTGGATTTTACCAGACCGTGCGGATCATAAACCAAACTATGGTGAGTTTAAATTTGATTGGAGCAAGCGTGAAAATGAATGGTTCCATATGGTATCTTCAGTAGAAGGAAATGCACCAATTCAAATTCACCAAGATGCGAATTTATACTCCTTATCATTAGAGGCTGGAAAAGAAATTCATTTTCCAGTGAAAGAAGGCCGTCAATTGTACCTTGTACAAATTGAAGGAAGCAGTGTAATCAATGGTGAAAATCTTGTTATGCGTGATGCAGCAGAAGCGGTAGAAGAAGATATTCACATTCAAGCGAAAGAGCAATCACACTATTTAGCAATTGAATTGAAAAAACAATAAAATGTGTAAAAAAAAGAGGACATCCGATGGGATGTCCTCTTTTTGATTGGAATTGTCTGAAAAATGTTTCTCAAATTTTAGGTAGAGGTATCAGCTGTAAAAATCAGAATTGTATAAAAGTGTCAAAAATCTTTATGGGAATGGGGAATGTTATAGTGAAAAAGCAAGTCATTTCATCAGCATTAGCGTTAACTGTTATCGCCGGGGGATTTGGAGCGTTTGGGGCAACGACAACGAAAGCGGAAGAACAAAAAATTCAATATCATCAAGAATTTAAAACACCTGCATACATAGGTGAAGAATGGAAAGCACCGGAAGGGCTAGATAAAAAAGAGACGGTCTTTCAATACTTAGAGAGTAAGAAAGATATGTTTAAATTAGCAGGAAATATTGAAAAGCATTTTAATATCGTTGGGGAAGAAAAAGACGCTGAATCTGATACGACACATGTAAAGCTAGTTGAGAAACATAATAACATTCCTGTGTACGGTTCTGATCAAACTGTTACACTTGATAAAGAGAATAATGTAAAAGCATTCTTCGGACAAGTTATTCCGAATTTAGATGATAAAAATATTCCTGCAGCTGCGAGCATTACTGCGGAACAAGCAGAAACAATTGCTAAGGCAGATATTGAGAAAGAAATTGGTAAAGTAAAGAGTTATGACGGTGTGAAAAAAGATTTATTTGTATATGAAAAGGACGGTAATTACTACCTTGCATACTTAGTTAAGGCATCGATTTCAAAACCAGCTCCAGGATATTGGCATTATTTTGTTGATGCAACGAATGGAAATGTTATTGAGAAATATAACGCTGTAGATAACATTACTGGATTTGGTTACGGAGTATTAGGTGCTAGACAATCATTTGAAATTGCTCAAGATACGAAAACAGGACAATTCAACTTGTTTGATGGTAAACGAGGACAAGGTGTTCATACATTTGATGCAGAAAATATGGACGAGAACTGGTTTAATTTATTCTCACAATGGCTTGGATATACAGGAGAAGAAGTTGAAAGTAAATCTAAGTTCTTCGAAGATAAAGCTGCAGTTGATGCGCATGTAAATGCAGGAAAAGTATATGATTACTACAAAAAGACATTTAATCGTAACTCTTTCGATGATAAAGGTGCGAAGCTTATTTCTACTGTTCACGTAGGGGAGAGCTGGAATAACGCAGCTTGGAATGGTGTGCAAATGATGTATGGTGATGGCGATGGAAAAACATTCATTCCATTATCTGCTGGACTTGATGTTATCGGTCACGAATTAACGCATGCTGTAACTGAGCATACAGCAAACCTTGTTTACAAAAATGAGTCAGGGGCGTTAAATGAATCGTTATCTGATATTATGGGTGTTATGGTTGAGAAGAAGAGCTGGGATTTAGGTGCTGACATTTATACACCTGATAAACCAGGCGATGCACTTCGTTCACTAAAAGATCCAGCATCTATTCCAAACCCATTAAAACCAAGTGAAGGTTACCCAGATCACTATAGTAAACGTTATACTGGAACAGCTGATAATGGCGGCGTTCATATTAACAGTAGTATTAATAATAAAGCTGCTTATTTAGTATCTGAAGGCGGAGATCACTACGGCGTGAAAGTAACTGGAGTGGGCCGTGAAGCGACAGAAAAAATTTACTACCGTGCGCTTACGAAATATTTAACTGCAAACTCTGACTTCAAAATGATGCGTCAAGCTGCACTTCAGTCAGCTGAAGATTTATATGGTAAAAACTCTAAAGCTGTACAAGCTGTAACGAAAGCTTATGATGCAGTAGGCGTAAAATAATAAGAGAAAAAAACCTGACTAGAGTGTCAGGTTTTTTTTTCTTTATCCCGCTAGTCGCGAATGCCTAATGCGATTTTCGCCATACGTGACATACGTTCTTTCGACCACGGTGGATTCCAAACGACATTTACTTCTATTTTATTAACTTCAGGTACGTTCGTTGATAATACTTTTTTAACGTCTGATACGATTTGCCCAGCCATTGGACAACCGATAGAAGTCATAGTCATCGTAATGACAGCATTATTATTTTCATCTGCTGTAACATCATACACTAATCCAAGATTAACGATATCAACACCTAGTTCAGGGTCAATAACAGCTTCTAAATTGGCAAATAATTTATTTTCAAATGCTTCTTGTGACATAAGCAGCCCCTCCTACAATTTAATGATATCGATTCTCATTATAACGGAAATGAGTATAATGTGCAGGAAATGAGCTCAAAAAAATATCCCTCTTTGAAAGGGGGATATTTTTTTGAAAATCTATTCTGTTTTAAAATGAGATACGAGTTGATCTAACTCTTCAACTGTTTGTTTCATTTTTCCAGCAGTTACTGCCATTTCATTCATAACGATAACTTTTTTTTCAGCAGATTGTGCCGTTGCGGCAGTTTCGCTGGATACTTCAGTCGAGATAGAAGCGATGTTATTAAGTGAAGCGTTCATTTCTTCAGCACTTGCAGCCATCTCTTCAGCAGTTGCTGATATATCTTGCATTTGAGTAGATACTTTATTTACTTGTTCTACAATTGTTGAGAAAGAAGTACCAGCTTCACGAATAACATTAATGCCTTCAAATGCTTCAGAACGGCCTTGAGACATCATAGAGCTAGCAGTTTCTGTATCATTTTGAATTTGATGTAGTAATTGATTAATGTCTGTTGCAGCGGTTTTAGATTGTTCAGCAAGTTTTCGAACTTCGTCAGCTACGACAGCAAATCCTTTTCCTTGCTCGCCAGCACGAGCTGCCTCAATAGAAGCATTTAAAGCAAGTAAGTTTGTTTGCTCAGCAATATTAGAAATAGATTGTACAGCAGTATCAATATATTTCGTATGAGTGATTAGACGTTCAACCACTTCTGACGTAGCATTTACAGCTTCGTGTATCGTTGTCATTTGTGAAACAGATTTTTGGATAACGGTACTTCCATCGCTAGCATGTTCAGATGTGGCAACAGCAAGTTCCGCTACAGATGAAGCAGATTCAGCAATGCGCTGAACACTTACTGCCATATCATCCATTGCAGTTGAACTTTCTTCCATACTAGAAGTTTGTGATTGAATACTTGCATTTAAGTTGGACATCGAGCTTTGGACTCTTAATGTCGCCTCACGTGATGTATTCGTTTTTTCTAGCATATTTTCAGAAGCGGTTTGTACTTCCACTGATGTTTTTTGAACACGATTAATAATATGTTGTAGGTTTTCTAACATTTTATTAAATGATGCTGCGATGGCACCGATTTCATCGTTGCTATTTACTTGTAGACGTGCTGTTAAGTCACCTTCTTGAGAGGCTAATTCTTTTAGTTTCGTGTCAATTTGTTGAATTGGTTTCACAAGTTTACCAGAGAACCACCATGCAAGAATAATTGCAACGACAATACAAATAACAAGTGATAGAAATACTGCATATTCAATTCCTAGTGAAGATTGATCAATTTTTTCAATAGATTGTTCACGTAATTTAGCTTGTTCATTACTGTAATTTGTGAAATCACCAATTACTTTATAGACAGTGCCATTTTCTGAAGAAGCTACTTGTAAAGCTTCTTCCCATTTTTGTTCTTTTGCAAGAGTAAATACTTTTTCTTCAACGAACTTTCTCCAAGTAGACCCTAATTCCATTGTGCTTTTCACGGACGAAGAAACATTTGGATTAGAAAGAAGTTTATCTTTTGAATCCTCAAGACGTTTACTCATCTCATTAAACTTGTCTAATTCGACTTGATCATGTTGTAGTAAATAACCTCTTAAAGCAGAGAGCTGTACTTGATAAGCGTCTCCACGCTCTTTCAATTCTGTTGCCAGTGGAGAAATTTCTTTTTGTAATGTTTCAGCTTTACGAGATTGGTCGATAGCAAAAAATAAAATAAATGCTAAGGCGATACCAAATAAAGCGCAAATCGTTCCCATCATGAACATAAGTTTTTTTCTGATACTTACAAAATTCATATGATAAAAAGCCTCCTTTGTGAAATCTTAGTATTAGAATTAATAAATGTAAAAAATTGAAAGAAAGCTTTACTCCAGTTGGAATAAAGCTTTCTTATTTCCTTTAGGAATTATAGCAGACGGAATGAGAGATAGAAAGAGATATTTTAAAGTGAAAAAAGAGAGACTGTAAAACTTGCTTTCCTATACCTTTGAGTTCGTGTCATTTTCACTTTAAGCGTTTGTTTTGAAATGAGAAACGAGAACTTCAAGTTCTTGTACGATTGTTTTCATTTCAGATGATTTGTTAGCCACGATACTCATTTTGTTTACTTGATCACCAGCCGAATGTGCTGTTTGTGATGTTTCTGCAGCAACTTCGTTTGAAATGGAAGCGATATTATTTAAAGCTGCATTCATTTCTTCAGAGCTTGCAGCCATCTCTTCAGCAGTTGCAGACATTTCTTGCATTTGCGTAGAGACTTTGTTAATGTGGTTAACAATTTCTGAGAATGAAGATCCGGCGGTACGAATAACCGTAATTCCTTCAGAAGCTTCTGCTTGACCTTGTGTCATCATGTCATTTGCTATTTTTGTATCAGCTTGAATTTGATGAAGTAAATGGTTAATGTCAGTTGCGGCTAGTTGAGATTGTTCAGCAAGTTTTCGAACTTCATCGGCAACAACAGCGAATCCTTTGCCGTGTTCACCAGCACGAGCTGCTTCAATAGAAGCGTTTAAAGCGAGTAAATTTGTTTGGTCGGCGATATTCGAAATAGATTGAAGTGCAGTATCTATATGATTTGTATGTGTAATGAGTCGCTCAACTACTTGTGATGTAGCGTTAACAGCTTCGTTAATTGTATGCATTTGTGTAATAGATTTCTCAATGACTTTATTCCCATCATCTGCTTTTTCTGACGTTGTGACAGCTAAACTAGTAACAGAAGAGGCGGACTCAGCGATACGCTGAACACTCGTTGCCATGTCATCCATTGCGGTTGAACTTTCTTCAATGCTAGAAACTTGTGAACGAATATTGTGTTCAAGAGCATTCATAGTTTCTTGGGTCCTTGCCGTATTTTCCATAGAAGCGGTTGTTTCGATAAATACATTTTCGGAAGCTTCTTTTACACTTGTTGATGTTTGTTGAACTTGTTTTATTATATGCTGTAAGTTAGTGAGCATTTGATTAAAGGAATTTGCAATGTCACCAATTTCATCTTTACTCGTTACGTGTAATCTAGCCGTTAAATCTCCATCTTGAGAAGCTAATTCTTTTAACTTCTCATCAATTTTTCGAATTGGTTTAACGAGTTTACCAGAGAACCACCATGCTAATAAAATAGACGTTAATGTACATGTAATGAGTGAGAAGAAAATAATATATTGAATAAGTGATGAAGAAGACTCGACATCAGCAATTAATGCGTCACGTTTCTCATTTTCTTCATTTGTATATTTATTAAAACGACCTAAAAGATCATTTACATAATCTGTTTGTGATAAAGCAATTTTGGATGCTTCGTCCCATTTTCCTTCACGCGCAAGAGGGAGTACCTCATTATCTATGACGCTACGCCATTTTCCTCCCATTAAAATGGCTTCTTTCATTCCTTCTGGGAGCTTTTTGTCACTTGTTACTTTCTCTCTAGTATCAGCTAATTTTTTCCCTTCTCGGTTGAACTTATCTAATCCTTTTTGATCATGTGATAGCAAATATTCTTGTAAACCAGCAACTTGTGCTTGGAACCAATCGCCACGTTCTTTTAAAATCGTCGCTCTTTTCGATACATCATTTTTTAACGTTTCGATTTCACTTGCTTGATTCATGGCGAATGAAAGAATAACAATAAGAGCAATGCTAAATAAAGAAGAAATGCTTAAGAGTGTGAACAGTAGTTTTTTTCGAATACTAACATATTTCATCGTTACCCCTACCCTCATTTAAACTATTTATTATGATTTATAGATATTTAAAACAAAATTAATAAAAACATTATTATGAAGTTATTAATCTGTTCAATAAAAATTATAGCAGATAATGGAAGGGGTCAGATTGGTATTAGAAAAAGTTCTTAAAATGTATACATTTGCATATCATAAAATTCATAAATAAATATTAGAAATGCTATTGAAATTTGAAATGACATCATGTATACTTCTAATTAGTTGATAACGATTATCAGTATCAACTAAAAACATTACTCTTCGTTATGTTGGTCATACCCCTTTTTGACGACGTAAGTCAGAGACGAAATGTTGAAATATCTTGTGTCCTATTCTACAGAATTATGGTAATCTCCAACCTCAACTTATATGCGTGAGCATGCAAAAAGGATCCTATCCGTGAAGGGATCCTTTTTTGCATGCTGTCGCAATTATTGTATATAGACCAGGGATACGTTCTTCGATTCCTTCTGGTGCAGTAGAAGGGAAGACCCATCTTTGATGAGATCCATGTTCTTCAACTAGTTTTTCAATTTTAAAACGTTCTTCCGCAAGTGTTGTAATGATTTCTCCTAGCGTCCAGCGACGGATGGTTGTTTTAGGTAGCGATTCTTTCTGTGCTTCTGTAAGAAGGATGCTATAAGCAACATCATCTTCAATTAATTCTTCATCGAAATAATTTCCATTGGCCTGAAATGATGGGTGGTCGACTCCTAATAATTTCGTGTAAACAGGATGATAGTCACGAAGGATAAGCATTCCATCTCGCTTAAGTAAAGTAGCAATTTTTTGAAAGAGTGGTTTTAAATCTAGAAAGTAATGGAGTACACCAAGTTCCAGCAATACGATATCAAATGATTCAGAGAGCTGCACATTTAATACATCAGAAACGACATACTGGATAGAGACACCTGCTGCGTCCGCAAGTTCATTTGCATATTTTGCATTACTTGCTGAAATATCAACAACTGTTACGTTAGAGCCTAAAAGGGCAAGTGCGACAGCTTTATTTCCTTTTGAGCCGAGTAAGTTAATAATACGTTTTCCTTTTGGAGATTGTATGTAAGGTAAATAATGTGCTACTTCGCGTGTGGGATCTTCCATGATTTTTTTCGCATAATCCTCCGGTGCCCCATGGCGATTCGTCCAAGCTTCATAAGCAGCTGTATTCCAGCTTTTTTCATTTATAGTGCTTAGTTGTTTTTGGTTCAATGTTATCACTCCTTTTGTGAACGTATAGGTATTCGGCGGGAGGATGGGATTTCCTGTTTTTTTGATTTAAAGTTTGATTTTTCTGTTAGTTAGTCGTAAAATACGTGTTATACGTAAAAGCGTTGAAAAGGAAAAGTAGAATGGAAATATTCTTTCCAGAGAGCTTCGGTAGCTGAGAAGAAGCAAGAATATTCATTTGAACAATGGCCTTTGAGCTTCGTCCTGAACTTATCAAATGATAATAGTAGGCGGCGACGAGAGTTGGTACTCGTTATCAAAACCACAGTATAAGAGCATAGAGCTCCGTACTTGTTAAGGCTAATTATGTGAGTAATTGGCGAAATAAGGTGGTACCGCGACTGTTTATACAGCCCCGCCCTTATCTTTTTTTAGATAGGGGTGGGGCTTTTTATATTTTAAAGGAGGAATGTAAGATGAGTATTTTTATTGGGGGCGCTTGGCCGTATGCGAATGGTTCATTACATCTTGGTCATATTGCGAGTTTATTACCTGGAGATATTTTAGCACGTTATTACCGGTCAAAAGGTGAGAATGTGCTGTATGTTTCAGGAAGTGATTGTAATGGAACACCGATTGCAATTAGGGCAAAACAAGAAGGTGTGACGGCGAAGGAAATTGCTGATCAGTATCATGAAGAGTTCCAGCGATGTTTTCGTAGCCTTGGTTTTACTTATGATTGCTATACACGTACAGATAGTGAGCACCATCATGAAACGGTTCAAAATGTTTTTTTACGTTTATTAGAAGAAGGACATATTTATAAAAAAATAGTGGAACAAGCGTATTGTGAAACGTGTACGCAGTTTTTACCGGATCGTTATGTAGAAGGAATATGTCCACATTGCCATGAAGCAGCAAGAGGAGATCAATGCGATGCGTGTTCTGCTATTTTAGATCCACTCGATTTGTTAGAAAAGAAATGTAAGTTATGTGGTAGTACACCATCTGTACAGGAAACAGAGCATTTCTATTTCGCATTGCATACATTTCAGGAGCAAATTAAAAGGGCTGTAGAAATTGCCAAGCAAACAGGGACATGGCGCGACAATACGATTCAATTAACAGAGAGATATGTAAAGGAAGGATTACTAGATAGGGCCGTATCACGTGATTTATCAATTGGAGTACCAATTCCAGTAGAAGGGTATGAAGATAAGAAAATTTACGTATGGATTGAAGCAGTGACAGGCTATTATTCAGCGAGTAAACATTGGGCTGAAGAAACAGGGAAAGATGATCAAGAGTTTTGGGATAGCGAAGCGAAAACATATTATGTGCACGGAAAGGATAATATTCCGTTTCATTCCGTCATTTGGCCAGCGGTATTACTTGGAATAGGGGAGGAAGCAATCCCGCGTCATATCGTTTCGAATGAATATTTAACAGTTGAAAAAAGAAAATTATCTACAAGTAAAAACTGGGCAGTATGGGTGCCTGACATATTAGAACGCTATGATCCAGATTCTATTCGTTACTTTTTAACCGTCAACGCACCAGAAAATCGCGATACTGATTTTTCATGGCGGGAATTTATTTACAGTCATAATAGTGAATTATTAGGTGCATACGGGAACTTTGTGAACCGGACATTAAAGTTTATCGAAAAATATTATGGTGGTATCGTGCCGAAGGGAAGCATTGAGGTAGAGCTGAAAGATAAAGTAGAAGGATTATATAAGCGTGTAGGAGAGGCGATTGAGCAAACTAAATTTAAGGTGGCGCTAGAAACAATATTTGATGCAGTACGTTTTGCAAATAAATACTTTGATGAAAAGCAGCCTTGGAAACAAAGAGAAGATGATCCAGTTTCATGTGAAGAAACGATTTAT
This sequence comes from Bacillus cereus group sp. BfR-BA-01441, assembly GCF_022663075.1. Taxonomy (NCBI): domain Bacteria; kingdom Bacillati; phylum Bacillota; class Bacilli; order Caryophanales; family Bacillaceae; genus Bacillus; species Bacillus cereus group sp. BfR-BA-01441. The sequence continues at coordinate 13,120 of NZ_JAKUEU010000066.1, read as the reverse complement.
AACTGTGTGTATCTTATCGCTAATTTTGCAAATCTCCTTGAACCGTTTTTACCATTTTCAAGTGAAAGAGTTCGAAACACATTGTCGATTGTGAAACGAAATTGGGAACCGCAAAATACGTTGCCAAGTAGAATTGATAGCGTACAGCCATTATTTGAGCGAATCGATGTAAAACAAATTGAGCATGAGATAGAGAAGCTGTATGGAGCGGTAAAATGAGATAGAGAAAAAGACCTTTCAAGTAAATGAAAGGTCTTTTGTTATGCAGTATGATTCTCTTTCTTATCTTTCAAAAAGAAAAGTACAGCAAGGATTACAAGAATAATAGCTGCAATATCATACGTTATTTTAAATGTAGTATTAAAGTTTAAGTACTCTACGAAAGGAGTTTTCACTGCTCCTGCATATATACAAACGGGAATGAGAAGTAAATCGTAAAATTTCTTTTCTTTCATATATCTTATTAGGAAGAAGATACACATAATAGCAAAAAATACGATGCTTAAAATAGTCATTTATACCTCCAGATAAATTTACTTATTTTAATTGCAGTTATATCTTTTATATAAATTCTGTATTTTTTCAAGCGCTATACACGCGATTTTGTTTCCTTTCTTTCCTAGCCGTAAGCAGCTGAGGAGTGAAGATCCCAACTAATATGAAAATAATTCCAATCCACTGCATGAACGTTACGACTTCATGTACAAGTGTAATAGAAGCAATAATAGCAGTTGGTAATTCAGCTGCACCTAATATTGTACCAAGCCCTGTTCCAACCTTTGGTACACCGATTGAAAAACAAATGACAGGTACAACAACGCCGAATAATCCGAGGAAGAAAGCATATTTCCATAGACCGGCTTGCAAAGCACCGTCTGTTAAAAAGGTTGGCGGAAAGAATAGGCATACGATAAGAGTAGCGCTTGTTGTCATAAGGAAGCTTTTCGTATAAGGCGGAACATCCGTAGCGACGCGCCCGCTTGCAAAAACATAGAATGAAAAAGAGACAGCAGCTAATAGTCCAAAGATAATCCCTTTCGTAGAAAAACTTTGTCCGAGGCCTTCAAATACACCACCTGCAAACAATGTACCAGCAAATAAAATAAGGATAGATATAATCTTATCGCGGCTTGGAAATGTTCGATTTGCAATTGCTTCGATAATGACACCAATCCAAGTGAACTGAAAGAGTAGGACGACAGCGATAGATGCGGGTAGTTCTTCTACAGAAATAGCGTAGAAAATCCCGGTCATACTCATTGTTGTTCCGACGGTTAGTAAGGAAAAGAATTGTTTTTTTGTTACTTTATGACGTGAAAAGAAAAGAACGAGTAGAAATAGTCCAATCCATCCGAAGACATATTGTCCCCCTAATAGTTGATGTGCTGAAAATCCATTTATGAATCCGAGTTTGAAAATAGTTGAAAGTATGCCATAGCTGCAAGCACCGAATAAAACGAGCAATGAATATTTAAACTTCTCCATAAAAAATCCTCCTTTTAAGTAATAAAAAACGCCCGCTATCCAAATAAGGATAACGGGCGAACGAAACAGAGTCATATACTCTACAAAATTCCGCCACTCATACGAAGTATGAATTTGGGGTATGAAATTGTAGTAGGTTTTTACATTGCTTTTGGGAATACAATAGAACATTTTACACCTTGAGGCGTGTTTTGTATCCCGTAAGGAAACTGATGTTTATCTAATATTTGTTTCACGATATATAATCCAAGACCACTACCTTGTACTAAACCGTGTTTATCAGGGTTTGCGCGATAGAAAGGCTCAAATAAATGAGCAAGTTTATCTTCATCAATTTGTGAACCTGTATTTAATACTTCTAATGCGTAACCATTTGGTTTTTCATAAAGCTTTATATATACGTGCTGATGGTCAATTGTATAATGAATTGCATTTGAAATAATGTTAAAAATAGCAGTTTGAATAAACTTAGGATCAGCTAAAATTTGTACGTCGTGTTTAATATTAGATTGTACATTTAATTGTTTTACAGATACAAAGTAATCTACTTTCTTCATAACATCCTCAATAATATTAGATAAAGAAATGACTTCTAAATTCGGTTTAAATTGAGGGTTTTGTATTTTGGATAATTCCGACATTTTTTCCGTTAATATGTTAATGTCTTGCATCATCTCGTAGGAACGTTTCAAATACTTATCTCTATCTTTATAAGCTCCAATTCCGTGAATCATGCCATCTAGTTGTCCCATAACGGCTGCGATTGGTGTTTTTAATTCATGGGATACCATAGACATAAATTCTTTACGAGATTGTTCTAATTGTTGTTCCTTCTTGAGCTCATTTCTTAAATCTTGATTGCTTGCATGTAAATTCTTCACAATATTTGGTACTTGTGAAGCAGCTACTTGCAAATTAAAATCTGTTTGATCTGTATTTTTGTTAAGTAGCTTTTTATCTGAGAAATCAAGATTCATAATATCTTTTAAAGCATCGCTCATATATTGAAAAGGTTTGGCAATTAGTTTTGTATAAATTAAAGATCCGAGTAGTGATAATGCAAGCATTGTCGCGCCAATATGTGGAGCTAATTGCTGCAACGCATCTGCTAACTTTGGATTATCATTTGTATCATTTGTTTTACTTGCTGCATTTTGTGTATGTAAGGCATCATTATTAGCGGCTTTCTTTTCTGCTTCTGTAGGCGGATTAGAAGTGCTATTTTTCCCCGAAAGATTTTGTGTATGTTCTTTTGCCTTTACAGTTTGGCTAGGCTGCAAAAGGTGATTGATAGCTGTAGAAAGAGATTTATAATCTATAATAGAAGATTGGAAATTAGAAATGCTCCCCTCTGACACAGCTTTATTTTGCTTCGTTTTACTTTCGTCGTTTTGCTTATCTGAATTCGCCTGTTCTGTAGTCGGCGTTCCATTTTCTTTCGCAAAACGTTCTTTATCGTAGTTTGAAGCTAGAAAGTAAATAATTTGATAAAGACAAAGTGATAAAAGAATACAAAATAATAAGGTTTTGATGAAAATATTTTTGGTGATGTTGTCTTTGCTACGATTCGATTTTGTAGCCAATGCCTTTCACCGTTTTAATATAAGGAATTCCTAATTTTTTTCTTAAGTTTTTAATATGTGTATCTATAACTCTTACATCACCATAATGTTCATAGCCCCATACCTTATTCAACAAATCACTTCTTGATAATACTTTTCCTCGATTTTGCAGTAAAGTATAAATAATTTCAAATTCTTTTGTTGTCAATTCAATTTGATTACCATGAACATAAGCTGCATATGCTGTAGAGTTTAACATCAATTCATGGAATTGTAGTATAGTTGCAGCTTCTGCTTCCTTCGTTGCTGCTCTTCTTAATACAGCCTCTACACGCTTAATAAATACAGTATAATGGAACGGTTTCGTAATATAGTCATCAATACCTAACTCAAATCCTTTAATTTCACTTTCTTCATTATGTAAGCCTGTTAACATAATGATTGGTACATCAGATTGTCCTCGCATAATTTTACAAATACTATAGCCATCTATATCTGGTAACATTACATCGAGGAGGACAAGATCGTATGAATTTTTTTGGAAAAGAAGAATACCTTCTGTTCCAGCACCAACTACATCAACTGTAAAGTTTTGTGCCATTAGAAATTCACGAATAAGTTCTTGTATATCTGGGTTGTCTTCAATCACCAGTATATGCGTCATAGTAACACCTCCTAAATAACGCTTTTTACTGCAATATTCGAATTCATCATTTTTCGAGTGACTCAGATTGTTTATACATATAATAAGCCCCCGCTATAAAATAATCATGAAGGTAGCAAGGGGAATAGTTTAGTGTTACTGAATAGTTCAGAATTACAGTAGTTCTATTATAGTATGTATTATAAAATTTATAAAACATTATAACTGTATAATTTTAATATCTACGTTTATCAATGTTTAAATATTAGCTAATCAAATCTATTCCTATTATATATGTAAATACAGTTGTTTTGCTACTGTAAATGAATAAATAAAATAAGCCAAGACATAAAATTCTTGGCTACACATAAATCTTGTTTTTAGGCTATTTTACAGTGACAGTAGCTTGCTGCTGAACGCGCTCAAATAACCAGTGTATATCATTGTTATACATACGAATACAACCAAGTGTTGTCCATTTGCCGATTGCTTGATTATTGTTAGTTCCGTGAATCGCATAAGTTGTTCCGTAAGTTCCTGCCATATTTAATCCGAGCCAACGGTCACCAAGTGGATTACGTGGATCGCCGCCTTTAATTTTGCCTGTATAATAAGGGCGATTTTTAATTTTATTTACGATTTGAAAAGTGCCTTTAGGTGTAGGTGTTGCAGCTTTTCCAGTAGCGACAGTAAAACTTTTTATAAATTTTCCATCCTGATAATAATCCATTTTATTTAACTGAGTGTCTACGATTAATTGATCTTTCGTTGTAGCTGCCTCTGCGCTAGAGAATGGAAGAGTTAAAAATCCTAATGATAATAGTGCGCTTAATAATAATTTTTTCATTGTTATTCTCCTTTTACTATCGTAAGAGTCTTACATACAATGAAGTTGTAATCCTCGTAATGCTTTATTTACATTTTCATCTAATGTTTCAAAGAATGTAGTAATTTTGCTGTTGTGTTTGTTGTTGTTATCAATAAGTAATCTTTCATTTAATAAAAGCTCACCACGTAGTCCAAAACTTTGAACTTGAATATTTAGCTCATCTTCATTTTCAGAGATGATTGGTAAGAAATAATGAAAAGCTTTTGTTGGAATGATGTAGCTTTTACCAATCATGCTTTCTTGATTTGAATTAATCCATTTTTTCGTGACAATTTTAATATTCTTTTTTGAAACGATAAAAGATAGTGTTGTAGATTTTGTTAAACTTACGTCAAATTCACTTGTTTCACATATTTGTAAATTAAAAACGGTTTCATTTTGATGAGATTCAACATTTGTATTAATAAAATCGTGCATTTTATATGCTTCCATTTCGTATTCACCCTTTTTTCAATTTCGAAAAACGACTTATATTTATTCAAATTAATGCTTAGTCATATATTGGTTAAATTTTTCAACAAATTCCGATATAATCTTACAATACATATATGAAGCTAATATGAAGTTAGTATGAGTTTGTGATGGTTTTTTATTGAGAACAAAATAAGAGAGGTTTTTAGTGCTAAAAAATGGATAAAATCTGCATGTTATTAATGCGCCTTTTCGCTATTTCGACTTGAAAAATGATTTTTACTATTTAATAAAGAACGAAAATCACTAGTGTGACCCTTACAAAAATGTAATAAAAATGTAAGCTATTGTGATAGTTATTTCGACAATTTTTTTATACAATAATAGTAAGAAGTTGTACGTGATTGAAAGGAGAGATGACATGGAATGGATTCATGAATTATTTCAGCAATACGGGTACTATGTTGTACTTGTCGGCTTGCTGTTAGAATATATTGCACTTCCGTTTCCGGGAGAGCCAACGTTAGCATATGCGGGATTTTTAGCACATAAGGGTGATTTAAGTTTACCGATTTTAATTATTCTATCCTTTATTGGGACAAGTGTAGGAATGACGATTCAATACTTTTTAGGAAATAAATTAGGTATGCCTTTCATTCAAAAGTATGGGAAATACGTATTTTTAACGCAAAGAAAAATTGACTTAACGAGAATGTGGTTTGATAAGTATGGGTACTTCTTAATTTTTATTGGTTTCTTTATTCCTGGTGTACGTCATTTCACAGGATACTTTGCAGGAATTATTAATTTACCATTCCGTCGTTTTGCCATTACAATTTATTCAGGTGCTCTATTTTGGGTATCATTCTTCTTAATCGGTGGTTACTGGTTAGGTGGGAACTTACATGATATCTTTGGAGTGCTAGAAGGTCATATCGGTAAAATCATTTTTGGAGTTATTGTGATTGTAGCGGTTACGTTAGGTATTCGTTTCCGTAAGCAGTTAAAACGAGTATTACTACAAAACGCAAGTTAATATGAAATCCATTCTATGTCAGAATTTAGGAAGTCAGTGCAAAAGCACTGACTTTTTTATTTTCAAGACTATGTTTAATGCGCATTTTACATTCTTTATAGGAATTTGATACAGGATAAGAAATAAGTATCTTGTCAATTATTATAGTCGTAATGACAATTATAATTGACAAAGATAAGGATATTATTTACAATTTTAATTAAATAAATGAAAAAGAGGGAAGACATGAAGCTTCAAAATCGAGTGAGGGAATTGCGAGCAAAGCATCGTTTATCACAAGGGGATTTAGGGAAAGCGATTGGATCATCACGGCAAACGATTAGTTTAATTGAGCGCGGGGATTATGCACCATCTATCGTATTGTCGTTAAAAATCGCACAAATTTTCAATGTACCGGTGGAGGAAATATTTACGTTAGTAGAGGGGGAAGAGGACGATGAAGAGTAAACGAAAAAAACAATTTGATTCTGTGGGGAAAATAGCATTAAGTATGATGGGTGGCTTTTTAACGTCTTATATAGCTTTAAATTTACTCTCGGATGAACCGAGAAAATTATCATCCAATACATTTATAGGTATATGTACTATTTTTGGAATCTTAATGATGTACTATACTTGGAAGAATACACGTATGTTAGCAGAGGCACGCGATGAAGAAGAGAGCGTACAAGGCAGAAAATTAGGCATTATAAGTATATATTTACGTGTAGGCGATATAGTTACGCAGGCATGGTTTGTATATGCAGTTATTACATGTAGACGTGCACTGTTGCAGGATACAAATGTTTCATTTGCGGTGTGGAATTTAGTAGCTTCTATTGTTTGTTTAACTACTGTAGTAATTATCGGACTTATAACAAAAAATCGTTATAATAAGCTATATCCTGAACAAGGTGTAACGTATATGGAATCTATGAAAATGTGGACGAAAAACGCAGATGAAGGATTAAAGCACATTGTGCATGAGGCTGGATATAAAGCGTATGAATTTACGAATACAATATTGGCATATGTATGGTGGGCTGCCGTTATATATACAGCTGCTAGTGATATCGATTTTGTATTAATTGGCTTAATCTCATTTATTTGGATATTGCATCTCGGGAAGTTCATGTACGAAATGCAAAGAAAAATGATTTATTAAGGGGAGAAAAAGGTGGATATTTTAAGAAGGCCAGCTGGCTCAATGACAGTGGCGCTAATTCTGTCCATTTTATACGGAGTAATCCGAACTGGGAAATTAGAAGTAATTTTGAACTTATGGGCAATAGTTGGAATTTCATTGTTAGTGTTAGCCATTCATGAGCTAGGACATGTAGTATTTGGTGTAATAGGTGGTTTGACATTTAAATTTATGACAGTAGGACCCATTACTATTCAAAAAGAAAAGGGAAAATTACGCATTCGAGAAAATAAATTGTGGGCTTACTTTGGAGGCGTTGCAACACTAGTACCACCTTCTATAGAGACACCGAATCTTTCGAAAAAGTGGGCGTGGCTCACTTTAGGTGGACCGATTACGAGTTTACTATTTGGTATTACTTCCGGTTACATATATATGGTGAGTTATTATCAATATCTTTTATATTTTTCCTTTTTCCATTTTGCAATCTTTGCGGTTACAATTGTGCCGATAAAAGGAATGCTTATGAGTGATGGGATGCAATTTCTTATTTTAATTAAAGATGATGAAAGAGCTAGAAATCACTTATATGAGATTCAAATATCGAGTGAGTTATTTAGTTATAAAAGACCGAAAGATTGGGATGAAAGGTTAGTAGAATTGAGTGAGGAGAAAATAAAAGAGAATAAAGGGATAAGAGAGATAATGAGTAGACTTATGCTCGTCTTTTTTGCTCGTGCAGATCAAGAGGGAATGGAAAGAGCGATACCGTATATAGAACGAATTGTTCAACTACCTGTAACGAAAGAAAATAAGTTTTTCGTTAGTAGTTTTCATAGTTGGTACCTTTTATATAAAGCCCTTTATCAGATGGATAGTCTTTCTTTGCAAGAAGCAAAGGAACATGCAAAGGCTATTACAAAAATGGACCTAAGTGGATATTACCGTACACAAGGAATTATTAGATATGTAGAGGGTAATATGGAAGCGTCCCGTACTTATATGAAGAAAGCCGATCAAGAATTAAAGAGCGCCGAGAAGAGTGAGATGGGATATTTACAAGTAGAAAGAGAATGGTTTGAGCAGCTGAAAGAGAGGGTATCTTACGATGGGTGAGGTATCCTCTTTTTTATATGTCATCTTATGCCGTTCCATAAACAGCCTAGGGCGAGTAAAATGAGATAAGAAGAGCAAAGCTTGGAGGAAGTAAATATGGAAATTTTATCAATTATTTTAATAGTCTTGCTCATTTATGTTGTTTTTAAAGTGGCATATGTAGCATTAAAGATACTCGCGATCTTATTAATTATCTTTTTAATCGTAGAGTTCGGCAGTAAATTGCTTGGTGGATAGGGTATGTTGTGCGTTTTGAGTGTCGAAGGTTGTCGGTAAATCGATATCTTGTGTCGAAGCGTCGATATAATGAAAAAATCGTTGATATAAGTGGAGAAACGATCGATATATTTGAAAAATCGTTGATATATTTTAGTGAATACGAAGTGGGGTATATGGAAAAGAAGTTGCCGTGAGGGCAACTTCTTTTTATCGTGATGCGGGGTATGCAAACCAACATAAAAAAGCTGGAAGAGTATCTTCCAGCTTAAGAGTTACTTTCAATTTGGCGACCGCTATCTTCTTCATTGTCTTGTAATAGGTTGAATACGTCTGCTAAGCAGAATGCAATGAACCAAGTCCATAGACCGTGGAAGAAAGCTGAGCTTAATTGAAGTGGTAATGTATAGTTTGTCATTGAGTAGGAAATACATCCACCAACGATTCCGATCATTGTTAATAACATTGTTTTTTGAGCGTTTTCTTCTGGATTGAAGAGGAAGTAAATGTATCCGCCTAAAATTGAAGCGCTTACAAGTGTTTCGATTCCATTAAAGATGATATTCTCTCCAAGCTGAGTGTTTGTCCAGAAGCAGATTGTTCCGCCGATAATAGCAAACAGGACAGCTATTGTATATCGTATATATTGATTCATATGTTCATCTCCTTATGTAATAAGATGATTTGGAAGTCAAAAAGGTAGGTATAGTATATTGAAGTGAGTTTTAATTGTACGTATCTTTTTATAAAAAGATCATTGAAGAGTAACTAAGATGATCGGTTGTTTAAACCGTTACGTGTATGGTGTCTGAAATATACCCGACTGCTCGTTTCTTTTTGCTTGTAAAATAAGAGAAACTTCCAAGTCTATATACTCTTTTTTTGTGAGTCTGCTTTCATTATAACACATTTAGGGACATAATAATAGAATTATCTGATTTTGTAATAAGTGTAAAAAATAAAAAGCGCAAGGAAATACCATTAACGGTGCAGTTTAGTGGAAGAAGGATTTTAATTTATTATGATGAAATATGTAATCAAGGTGAGATCTAAGAATGAGGCTTAAATACTATAAAAAATGTTTTATAGCATGAATGTAAGGGAGGAGAGCTAACTTGGAGTTCACAACAGAAAGATTAATAATTAGACCTTTTAAGAGTACTGATTTACAGGATGTATTTGCTATTTATAATAGTGATGATACATGTAAGTTCCTATTACATAATAAGTGGACTCATGAAGACATGCAGAAAAGATTTAATAAGAAGATAGCAAATCATGTACTGACTAAAGAAACAATATTAAGTTTGGCAGTTATATACAAAACTAAAGTAGTTGGTGATTTATCCGTATGGTACACAAATATGAAAGACACTGTTGAGATTGGTTATAGTTTTTCAAATGAAGTAGCTGGGAGAGGTTTGGCGACAGAAGCAGTAAGTAGTTTGGTATTGAAATTATTTAATGAATTCAATGTACATCGTATACAGGCTAATCTTGATGCACGTAATACGGCTTCACAAAAATTGTGTGAACGAATAGGTATGAGAAAGGAAGCCCATTTCATACAAGATTTTTGGAATAAAGATGAATGGACAGATAGTATTGTATATGGAATGCTATCCTCCGATTTGTAGTAATAAACTTAGTGATTTTATTCTGCTAAAAGGTACGTTAGTTGAATAACAAAGGGCATAACATATTATATATGACTAATATGTTATGCCCTTTAATTTATTAACCTTTTTATATGCGTTTGAAACGGCCGACAATTTCAACTGTTTCAGTAATGTTCATAAATGCTTTGTTATCCACTTGACGGATAATACGTTTCATTTCGCCTAACTCATAGCGAGTCACGACAGTGTAAATCATTTTTTTCTTATGGTTTGTATAGCCGCCGACAGCGTCTACCATTGTCACCCCGCGTATGCCGTGATGTAGTAGTGCGCTTTTTATTTCCTCGCCTTTTTCTGTAATAGTCATTATCGTTAATTTAATATGTTTCGTATGCACAGCATCGATAACTTTGCTGACTACAAATCGACTAATTAACGTATAAAGTGTAATATCCCATCCGAAAATAAAACCTGCTGCTACAAGTAAGATTAAGTTGAATACAAATATGATTGCTCCAATTGAAACATCTCGATATTTCGCTACAATCAATCCAACAACATCAAAACCACCTGTTGAAGAAGCAAATCGGAATATAATTCCTGAAGCTGCTCCGCAGATGACACCACCGAATACAGAAGAAAGTAAAATATCGTCTGAAACTTGGTGTACCGGGATAATGTTCATCGCTAACGATGATACAGCTACAAAGTAAGCTGTTAAAAAGGTTGTCTTCTTGCCTAAGTAAAAGTGACTTAAAATAAGAAGAGGAATGTTTAGTAAAAAGATAAGTGCACCGATATTGTAGTGCATTAAATAACCGATAATCATCCCTACACCAGCGAATCCACCGCTAATCATATTATGCGGGATAAAAAACATATTCATAGAAATTGCATACAAAATAGAAGCTATAAAAATAACAACCAACTGTATCATAAATTCTAAGTGAAATGTTTTAGCTGCTGGGAAGGATAAAAAGGCGGTGTCGGGAACGTAATCGGCGTCTCCTAGTTGACCCATAGTATGTTTCATCTCCATATTCATTTTTGATTACAAGAAGAGAATAAAGGTTTTTTCAAAAACTGGCAATAGTTTTATTATAATGCAAAAATTTTATAAATTTCTAATAAATCAAGCCTATTCATTGATGTGTGTGAATATGCTAAAGAAAGCGAATACAACGTTTCTTAATTATTGTTTTCTTGAGAAAATATGCAAAATACTTTTTTTGAAAATAAAAGGAAATAGAGAATATTTGCCCGATGTGCTAAAATGACCTTATTAAGGATGTGAAGCGATGGAATTTTTATTGCAGGATGCAATTCTATATATATCGTTTGTAACGACGGCACTTTGTTTATTAGAAGTTTTCTTCCTTGCTAATGTTTCTCGCTTTGTGCGTCAACAAGCATCAAACGGTAGACAAAGAGCTTTTGCGTTAGTTGATACATGTGAAGATAGTGCAGGAAATGTACCGCTATTTTCTATTTTTTATAAATATGGAATGATTCGTTCTGTACGCAGACAAGAATCAAGTGAAGAGAATGACGAGGTCGGTCCGTATACGCCAATGTTTCGCTAAATAATTACGAAACATTGGAGGAATGAACATGTTAAAATCATACCGAGCTGTGCTCGTTAGTTTATCATTATTATTTGTTTTTATTTTATCTGGTTGCAGTAATGCAGCCCCAATTGATGCACATAGTACGGGAATTTGGGATCATTATTTTGTATATCCAATCTCGTTTATGATTCAATTTGTTGCTCATCATATACCTGGAGCTAGCTTTGGGATTGCTATCATTATTATGACGCTCGTTATTCGTTCAGCAATGATTCCATTAGCTGTTTCGCAATATCGCAGCCAAGCGAAAATGAAGAAAATGCAACCTGAATTGCAGAAGCTAAAGAAAAAGTACGGTGATGTAAGCAAAGACCTTGAAAAACAAAAGCAGTATCAAAAAGAAATGTCAGAACTAATGAAATCAGGCGGTTGGAATCCACTTGCTGGTTGCTGGCCATTATTAATACAAATGCCGATTTTCTCTGCTTTGTATTATGCGATTAGCAGAACTGAAGAGATTCGCACATCTTCGTTTTTATGGGTGAACCTAGGACATGCAGATCCATATCATATATTACCGATTATTGCAGCGTTAACGACATTTATTCAGATGAAAGTTTTCCAATCGAATATTACACCTGGAGAACAAGTACAGATGCTAAAGATGCAGCAAATTATGATGCCGGCAATGATTCTATTTATGGGGTTTGCGGCGCCATCAGGACTTGTGTTGTACTGGATAACAGGTAACTTATTTACAATGACACAAACAATTGTATTAAGAAAAATAATGGAACGTGAAGAGTTACAATTACAAAAAGCATAGAGAAACACCGCTCATTACGAGCGGTGTTTTTTTGTTAAATCGTTAAGGAAATGTTAAGAAACCGACATTACTATAGGCATTGTATACGAAAGTGTACATGCATTAGAAATATGAAGGAGGAAATTTCCTATGAAGAAGAAAACAGTTGGTTATTTAGCGATTGCAGGTGCTTTATCATTCGGAATCATTGGAGGAGTCGGCATTCCGGCATTCGCGGCAACGAATACTCCAGCAGTGGATCAGCCTGCAAAAACGGCGAAAAAGGATTTGGATGACGCTACAAAACAAAAAGTAAAAACAATTATGGATGATACAAAGAAACAGTTACAGGAACTAGGTGTAAAGCTTCCAGAGAAAGAGAAGCGTAAAGACATGTTTGCAGGATTAGATGAACAGGCGAAAGAAAAAGCGAAGTCCATTTTAGAGCAAGAGAAGTCTGGTAAATTAACACGAGAACAGGCAAAAGAAGAATTAACAAAATTAGGCGTGAAGTTCCCGGAAAAGGGTAAGCACAAAGAAATGTTTGCGGGATTAGATGAACAGGCGAAAGAAAAAGCGAAGTCAATTTTAGAGCAAGAGAAATCTGGAAAATTAACGCATGAGCAAGCAAAAGAGGAATTAACAAA
>NZ_JAKUEU010000065.1:0-29291 GCF_022663075.1 Bacillus cereus group sp. BfR-BA-01441 | reverse complement strand
GGGCTGCCCATAAAAGTCCGATTGGTTCAACTAATAATCAGTGGGGATGAAGAAAACCCCCACTGATTAAAGTTTCACTTTATATAAGAGAGAGTGCTTAGAAGTTTACTATTGGGGAAATCTAAAGGACGTAGTACAATCAATGTAATTTGTGCTTATTCAACATGAAGTTAAGGAATGATAAATAAACCTAAAAGAAAGCAATCTTTTTAACAGCACAAATAATTGCATTTACTCATACAGTACTAGTATGGTACAATATGGTTATTAATGACGGAAAGGAATGATGGGTGGACGATGATTAACTAATCTTATTTTTAAATGTTGAAATTCAATAAATTTCAATTTCTAAAAAATAGGATTAGTCTGCCCAATTCCAAACAACGGTATTGCTATTTATATTGCGCAATAGCTTATTTGGGTATAAATAATATAATGACTAATCCTGCCAAATTTATTTGGGAGGATTTTTTTATTCTCCCTTAATGAAAGGGACGATATTTATGAAAGAACTATTAAAATTAAATGATGTTTATGTTGAAATAAAAGAAAATATGTTGTTAGAGAAAATGAATGTGACAGTAAAACAAGGGGATGTTATCGGATTAATCGGTAAAAATGGTGCTGGTAAATCAACGTTACTTCAATTAATAAATGGGAAGATTGAACCTTCAAAAGGTACTGTTGAATGGATGCAAATGAATATGACAACAGCATATGTTGAGCAAGAAATAGAATCTTTTATTAGTAATGATGTAATTGCAAAAGAAGCAGAACTTCTTGCGAAATGGGGCGTGCCAACGAACGATTTTCATACTTTAAGTGGTGGTGAAAAGCTGAAAATTCGATTAGCAAAAGGATTTGCTGAAAATCCTAATGTCTTAATATTAGACGAACCGACAAATCATTTAGATGAGATCAGTACGGGATTTCTCATTAAACAAATAAAAAACATGAGAGGTACAGTTATCGTTGTATCGCATGATCGATATTTTTTAGATGTTGTCGCAACAAAAATATGGTCAATTGAGGACAAAAAATTAATTGAGCATAGTGGTAATTATACGAGCTACATGAAAGCACGTGAGCAAAAAAGAAAGTCGCAGCAGCGTGAATATGAAAAGCAGCAAAAAAAGATAGAACAAGTAGAAACACATATAAAAGAATTGAGTTCATGGTCACAAAAGGCACACGCGCAGTCTACAAAACAAGAAGGTGTGAAAGAATTCTATCGTGTAAAAGCGAAGCGAATGGATGCACAAGTGAAGTCAAAACGAAAACGACTTGAAAAAGAGCTGGAGAAAGCGAAAGTAGAACATGTGAAAGAAGAGTATTCAGTTGAGTTTTCTATTCAAGCGAACAAAAAAGTAGGAAAACGTTTTTTAGAAGTGAAGCAATTAAAAAAAGACTTTCATGGGAAAGTATTATTTGAAAACGTTAATTTTACAATTCAGCACGGTGAGAAAGTTGCGATTGTTGGACCAAACGGTAGTGGGAAAACAACATTACTGAAGATGATTATGGGAACGGAAACTGCTGAAGGAGAAATATGGATTTCACCATCTGCGAACATCGGCTATTTAACACAAGAAGTTTTTGATTTACCGCTTGATAAAACACCAGAAAATTTATTTTTTAAAGAGACGTTTGAAGAAAGAGGAAAAGTCCAAAATTTAATGAAACATTTAGGGTTCCAAGCTTCTCAATGGAAAGAGCCGATTGAGCATATGAGTATGGGAGAAAGAGTAAAATGTAAGCTAATGGCTTATATTTTAGATGAAAAAGATGTACTCATTTTAGACGAACCGACGAATCACTTGGATCTACCTTCACGTGAACAACTTGAAAATACATTAGCTGAGTATAACGGAACATTAGTAATTGTATCTCACGATCGATATTTTCTGGAGAAAACAACTAACACAAAACTCGTGTTTTCAAACAATACGATACAAAAGCAGCTAGAAGAACCTACGAAAACAAGAGATGATATTGAAGAGCTACGTTTAACGTTAGAAACAGAGAGACAAGAAGTATTAGGGAAATTAAGCTTTTTAACTTCTAACGACAAAGAATATAAAGC
This sequence comes from Bacillus cereus group sp. BfR-BA-01441, assembly GCF_022663075.1. Taxonomy (NCBI): domain Bacteria; kingdom Bacillati; phylum Bacillota; class Bacilli; order Caryophanales; family Bacillaceae; genus Bacillus; species Bacillus cereus group sp. BfR-BA-01441. The sequence continues at coordinate 27,208 of NZ_JAKUEU010000065.1, read as the reverse complement.
ACTGGATGAACGGTTTATGGAACTTACGAAGCAGATTAAGGCACTATAATGTATTTGTAAACGTGATTAAGGGGGATGGTTACATTCCCATCAAACTAATCAAGTAAATTACTAGATACGAAATGCTTCTTGTTTCAAAACTAGTAAGTGATAAAAAAGTAGGCATGCTAAAGAAGCCTATTAAAAAGTGATTTTTCGCTAGGCAGCTTGTCTATGCTTCACCGTCGTGTTATACACAATCCCTAGAATATCAAAGACGGTCATATTCTTATGTCTATGATATTTACGACCGTTCTTTTTGAGCAGTTGATAAAGGCGATGCAGAATTTTTAAAAGTTCTTCTGTGCCAACCGCTATCGCTTGAAACAGTAAAGGAAAGTAATCTTTAATCATATAAATCGCTTTGTATTCACTCAGTTCCTGCTTTTTCTTTTCAAGCAGAAACTGTCGCATTTGAAACATTGTAGAAGAACAAAGGAGAATACCTATGAGTTGCCCATATAAATGACACTCTAGGTGTTCTCTTTTTATATTTTTACATTCATCAATTTCAAAGAATGACTTCCGCGTTTTAAACAAAATTTCAATCTGCCAACGAAGTGAATATAATGAATGCACGTAGTTCGTCGGTACTTCTTCTAGCGACGTGTTCGTGATATATACATTCATGCTCATTAAACGTTTACTTTTATCCTTCATGACAATGCCTTTCTTCTTTTCACGTATTGCTTGGTTTTTCAGACGTATTTGCGTTTGATCATCGGTTAAACGATGGATAATAACACGTGCTGGAAGTTTCTGATTTTGACCAATGTATGCCTCGGGGATTTCCATCGTTTCACCAGGGATTAGACCAGACAGCATTTGTGTCATATCAAGCTGGATGTATTCCGTTTGCTTTTTTAACGTACCATTGTTGTAATATTGGCTTACGTTAAGCTTGTGAAAAAAACATATTCATGTATAATACAATTGATGTATGATACATTAGTTGTAGGAGGGTGACCTATTTGAAAAGAGAAGATGCCTTAAAACTAAGAACAGATATTAAGAAAATGATTATAATAACTGGGGTTTTTGAATCTCAAAATTTGCCCAATGGGCTATTTGAAAAACCTTTACCAACTTCTCAAATGATGGCGTTAGAGGAACTAGAGGTGGAAAAATTAACTGTTTGGCAACTATCCAATAAACTTAGATTAGAGACTTCAACTGTAAGTAGATTGGTAGATAAGTTAGTAAAAAAGGGGCTTATTTATCGTGAAGTAAATGAAAAAAATAGAAGAGAACTTTTTCTGCACCTCACAGAAAAAGGTCACATAACTGTTAATTGCTTAAGAGAGCAATCCATTACATTTTATCAAAGTATTCTCAATAATTTATCAGAATCAGAACAAAAAATAGTTGTGGATGGTTTTGAATTATTTATTGATTCTATTTCTAAGTCTTTTGATTAGAGTGAGGTAAATCATAACATTTGGAGGGTAAAATGAGTTTGGATTTTGAACGTCCTATTATTGAATTAAAAGAGAAATTTGATGAATTAAAGAAAATTATGAAAGAAAATAATGTAGATTTATCGCCAGAAATTCATGTATTAGAAAAACGTTTAAATAAAATGCAAGATAAAATTCATTCTAATATTACACCTTTTCAACGAGTTCAAATTGCAAGGCTACGTAACCGGCCCACGACATTGGACTATATACCTTTATTGTTTACAAACTTTCTCGAACTTCATGGTGATCGATTATATGGTGATGATAAAGCAATGATAGGTGGTATTGCAAAATTTAAAGGGATGCCCGTTACGGTTATTGGTCATCAAAGAGGTAGAAATACAAAGGAAAATATAGAAAGAAATTTTGGAATGGCACATCCAGAAGGTTATAGAAAAGCGCTAAGACTTATGAAACAAGCTGATAAATTTAATCGCCCTATTATTACATTTATTGATACAATAGGCGCCTATCCAGGGAAAGGGTCTGAAGAACGTGGAATTTCTGAAGCGATAGCTCGAAATCTATTTGAAATGGCTACACTTAAAGTGCCAATTGTTTGTATTGTAATTGGAGAGGCATCAAGTGGTGGAGCTCTTGGCATTAGTGTCGGTAACCATATCCATATGTTAGAGTATTCATGGTACTCGGTAATTTCGCCAGAAGGAGCAGCATCTATCCTATGGAAGGACGCTAAGTATGCTCCAGAAGCTGCTGAACATATGAAAATTTCAGCAAAAGATTTAAAACATTTAGGAATTATTGATGAAATCATTCCTGAAATTAAAGGTGGAGCACAAAATGATATAAAATCACAGGCAAAAGTGATTGAATCTGTAATCGAATCATCTCTGAAAAAATTGATACTATTATCCTCGGAAGAGCTTATACAACAGCGGTATGAAAAGTATAGACAAATAGAGAATTATAAATGAAAATATTTAAAGTCCGTATTACATTTCGGAGGATTCTCGCGAAAAAATTCTAAATATTTCGTAATCATCTTCTTAAACTGGGATATGCTGATACTATTACTCTACAAAAGGTGTGTGATCGGTATGGAAAAGGGAAATTTGTTCAAATGGATGCATTATCACATACCCATCAACTTAAGAAATTGATTGTTCCCGAAAACGAAAAAATGAGCTGAATTCTCATAAATAACTGTAAAAAGGTGAAAATTTCGGTATGGGGGTATCTCAAAAGCTTAGGTTGATGGCAATGGGGGATGGTCATGGAAATAGAAAATTCCGCTAAGTTATTTAGGCTAGATTGTGGTGAAATTTACTTACAAGAGTTTTCCACTAAAGATGCAGAGAGTATTTATAACATATCCAATCAACCGGAAATAGAAAAGTTTTTACCGGACTGGAAATCGACGAAAGAACAAAGGGTTAATTGGGTTGTAAATTATGAAATACCAGAAAATAAAGCGTTTCTTCATGCAGTGAGAACTACGACTAACATAGATGATCACATATTAAGACTAGGAATATTTAAGAAAACCACAAATGAATTTATTGGATGGTGCTGCACAGGTATGAAAGAAGAACTCCCTTCACCAAACAGAGAGATAATGTATGCTATCTCAAATGAACATCAAAATCATGGCTATGCTACAAAAGCGACTAAAGGTTTAATTGACTTTTTGTTTAAAGAAACAAATTTAAATGTCCTTAACGCAATTGCTTTAATTAACAATGTAGCATCAAATAAAGTTATTGAAAAATGTGGGTTTATTTATAAGAGCCAACAGAGGATAGAAAATCAAATATATAATCATTATATATTGAGAAGATCTGAGTGGATAAAAATATAACGTTGGGTAGTAAAAGACCGATAAAGCAATCGGTCTTTTCTCATTTATATAATAAAGGTTTCATATACTTTGTATTTCCTGCTACTATACAATTATTATAAGATAGTTATGCGTTAATTTCAGTTTAAAAAAAGTTTTATTATCAGTTTTTTTAGAAATCTTACAAGCGTGTAAGATAAATGAAAGACGAATCAATATGAGCTGTAAGACAATTCATTTACACTCTGTTATGAGACGTGCAAATGAAGGGAGAATATACATGGAAATTTTACATGCAAAAAGTATTAGTAAAGTATATAAAGGGAAAGTACCTTATAAAGCATTAGTTGATATTGATTTATCAATTCAAGAAGGTGAATTTGTAGGGATTATGGGGCCATCTGGTAGTGGAAAAACAACGTTATTAAATATGGTATCTACTATTGATTCTCCATCATCGGGAGAAATTTTAATAAATGGCACAAATCCTTTCCAATTATCATCAGAAGATTTAGCGTTATTCCGCAGAAAACAATTAGGATTTGTTTTTCAATCATTTAATCTTCTTAGCACACTTACTGTAAAAGAAAACATCGTATTGCCGATGACTTTAGATGGTGTTTCCGTGCAAGAAATGAACAAGCGATTGGAAGAGATTGCAGAGAAGTTAAATATTACAGATATCTTGAATAAAAGAACATTTGAAATATCAGGGGGACAAGCTCAAAGAACAGCAATCGCTCGTGCGATCGTTCATAAGCCGCAATTATTACTTGCAGATGAACCAACAGGGAACTTGGACTCTAAATCTTCAAATGATGTAATGGAGATGCTTGATACTCTAAATAAAGAAGAAAAAGCAACGATGATGTTAGTTACACATGATCCGTATGCAGCGAGCTTTTGCAGCCGAGTAATCTTTATTAAAGATGGTCAACTATATAACGAAATTTATTGTGGTGAAAGTAGGCAAACTTTTTATCAAAAGATTATGGATGTCCTTTCTTTGTTAGGAGGAAAAAGGCATGACTTTTCGTCAGTTCGCATTTAATAATATTTTTCGCAATAAGCGTACATATGCTGCTCATTTTTTAAGTAGTGCATTTTCTATTATGATTTTCTTTACGTATGCTCTTTTATTATTTCATCCTGATTTACAAGGTGAGTTGAAATCGACAAGTGCAACAATAAGTGCATTTGGTACATTGGGATTTTCAGTTTCGCAAGGATTGATTTTTGTATTTTCATTTTTCTTCATTTTATATTCAGTTAGTTCGTTTTTAAAAACGCGTAAGAAAGAATTTGGCGTTTTAATGATGCAAGGTATGTCAATGAGACAGCTTAAAAAGTTATTGTTAATTGAAAATATGTTAATTGGTTTTGGTTCAATATGTATAGGTATTCTTATTGGACTCATATTTTCTAAACTAGTTTTATTAATAAGCGCAAGTGTATTAATGATTAGTAACGGCTTGCCTTTTTATATACCAGTACAGGCTGTATTATTAACAATCATTACATTTCTGTTCTTATTTTTAATTGTTTCGCTAGTAACATTTAAAATGATAAAAGTTACAGAGCTTGTGGAACTGATTCAAGCAGGAGAAAAGCCAAAACCTGAACCGAAATCGTCAATTTTATTATCAATTTTTTCTTTATTTAGTATAGGGTATGGCTATATTTTAGTATTTCGCTTTATCCCAAATCATAGTTTTATTGTGCTAGGAATAGGAGTATTCCTGGTGATTATTGGAACGTACTTTTTATATACACAGTGTAGCGTTTATATATTGCATCTTGCTAAAAGGAGAGAAACTTTCTTTTTAAAGAGAACAAATATACTAACATTTTCAGAATTAATTTATCGTATGAAAGATAATGCAACAATGTTTTTTATAGTATCTATTATATCAGCAGTTGCTTTTACAGCAATTGGCACGACAGCTGCTCTTGGAAATAAAGATTTAGTAAGGATGACGAATCCGTATACATTACTATACATGGCTCCTGAAAACAACAAAATAGCGGATAAACATCTCTCTATTATAAAAAACCATCTGGCTGATGCTAATATTCCGTATCGAATGGCTTCATCTTCATATATATATACAGAAAGTAATGTATATGTAATGAAATTAAGTGAATATAACGAACTTGCGAGAGCGCTAGGGTATCAACAAGAAACGATTGAAAAAGAAGATGAAATGTTATTAATTCCTGGAATGGTATCACAAAAACAAGAATTTAAAAATGGTGATTATAAGAAGAATATTGAAGTCATTCAAGGCGATTGGACAAAGACATTTCATGTGAAAAAAACTGTCGATAATTTAGTTTTGCCACATGATACGAAAGGGATATATATTGCTATTCAAGATCATGTATATGATGGAATTCCACTTAATAGTGGTCCAGATAATGAAGATATTATTCAATATCGTACTTACGGATTTGTTGTAGATGATTGGATAAAAACGAAAGAGGTTTCAAACCAATTAAATAATATATTTGATCAAGAACCTAGAGATATACATTTTGAATTTAGAGCACTAACAATAGAGTTGTTAAGTGCAAAACAAACGAATGGGTTATTACTTATGGCTAGTGTTTTAGTCGGAATCGTTTTCTTCACATTTGCTGCTAGTTTTATTTATTTCCGATTATATACTGATTTGAATCGTGATCAACAGCAGTATAAAATGATTTCGAAAATGGGGTTAAGTAAACGGGAGCTAAAGAAAGTTGTAACGAGACAGTTATTATTAATGTTTTTCTTACCAATTGTCGTTGCAGTAATACATACTGTAGTCGCTTATATGGCATTACAACAATTAGTCGATTTTTCTATTCTAAATAGCTCTATCGTCATTTTAATTTCATTTATATGTATACAAGTTTTATATTTCTTTATAACTCGTTGGCGTTATTTACAAAAGCTTCATAAGACAATGGAACAATAGAGAAAATCAGCAAGTAAGATTGCAGAAAAGCATGTAAAAAAACAATTTGAAGTTATGGAAGGAACTGTGATGAAAAAACAATTATCTATTTTCATATTAAGTATATTATTGTTATTAAGTGTAAGTGCATGCTCTAAAAACGAAAACAGATTTCCAGCTAACGGTGTGTTAATCATTGGAGATGAGAATCATACTGGAGCAATTATGAATCGTTATAAGGAAAACACGAAAGAACAGGAAGCTTTTGCAGTGAAAACAGGTAGATTTGACCAAAAAAGGGTTCTGATAATAAATGAATCTACTGCACAAGCGATGATGAATGCAAAGCTTTTTCGTAAACGTGATCAAGCATCCCTTTCTAAAACGTTAGATACGTTGTCGAATTTTCCAAAAGAAAGTTCCCTATTATTTATAAATGAAGAAGAAAAGAATATAAAAAGTATTGAAATAGAAGGAAACAAGATACCTGTTACATATGGTAGTGATGCTTGGCTTGGCAATAAACGTGACTATGGAGCACTATGGTATATCGTTGTGGCGAAAAATAGTGTGTATAAAGAAATAAAAGCAAATGAAACGAATATGCAACTTCTACACTTGAAAAAGTCATTAGGTGATGAAAACCCTAAAATATCGACAGATAATACGTTGATTAATGAAAAAGTAAAAGTAAGAAAGTTAATTGAAGGTTATAGAGATGAGGTATCAATTCAGTTTGTAACGATTGGAGAAAAATCTTAAAAAAGAGCTCGAGGTTGATGGATACTTTATCAACCTCGAGCTCTTTTTAATACCGTTTAAATAACTTACATTACTTCATTTAATCGAGTCTCACTCGTTTCTTCAATCGCATTTGAATTTTGAACTGAATTATTTTGTGCTTCTTTTTCTTTACGAGCCTTTTGTAGCATTTCAAGTATAATTCATAAAGGAACACCTTTATCTTTTAGCATCTTCCATAAATCTAATTCATTAAATTTATGCTCAGGTTGTTTCATTTCTTTTTCAGATAAACGAATATCAAATTTGATGGAATCATTTGATTTTTTATCTTCAAGTTTAGTAGAAGAGATAGTATTATGCTCAAGATGAGATGGAGTTATTTTAGTAGGTTGAGATAATGTATGAATATTGAATCCGATTTGCATGCCTTTTCCTCCTTTTCAAGCAATGAGATTAGTTTTCTTATGGTTTTTAAATCTTTTTAACATGAGGAAACTATATCTAATTATAAATCTAAATAAATAGATTTACAAGTTATATTGTAAAAAGTAAATATTTGCTTGAATTAATATTTATCAACAGTTGTATATGTTTTCTATATATACAATGTATATAAAATACTTTACATTATGTTTAAGTTGTTAAATTATTCTGTTAATTTTTTTAGGAAGAAAAATGTAAACGTTTTATTAGGGGGGAGAAAGTATGGGGAAGTTATTTTTAAAAATATGTTTTTTTGCATTAGTGACCGTATGTTCATTCGCAGCGAAAATATCATACGCTGAAGAGAGGCAACAAAATAATTATCCTATCATATTGGTGAATGGATTTGCTGGATGGGGTAGAGAAGAAATGCTTGGCGTAAAATATTGGGGTGGTGTTCATGATATACAGGAAGATTTGAAACGAAATGGTTATACGGTACATACCGCAGCTGTTGGACCTGTTTCTAGTAACTGGGATCGTGCATGTGAATTGTATGCACAAATTAGCGGTGGGACAGTAGACTATGGTGCAGTCCATGCTGAGAAACATGGACATAATCGTTTTGGCAGAACTTATAGTGGTTTTGCGCCGAATTGGAGTGAAACAAATAAAGTTCATTTAGTTGGACATAGCATGGGTGGACAAACGATTAGAACATTAGTACAGCTATTAAAAGAAGGTAGTTTTGAAGAAAAGAATTATGTGAAAAATCACCCAGACACCAAAATATCACCACTATTTGAAGGCGGAAAATCATACGTTCATAGTGTTACAACATTAGCAACCCCTCACAACGGTACAACACTTGCGGATGGTAGTCTTCTACTGCCGTTCGTTAAAGATTTACTCATTACAGCTGCAAGCTTTGGAGGAAACAATAATTTATCATTATATGATTTTAAATTGGATCAATGGGGTATAAAGAAGAATGCTGGAGAGTCCTTTTTCCAATATAGTAATCGTATTCTAAATAGTTCACTTTGGAAAAATACAAAAGATATAAGTCAATGGGATTTAAGTACAGATGGTGCAAAGGAGTTAAATAATTGGGTAAAGACGCAACCAGATGTGTATTATTTATCCTATAGTGGACATGCATCACAAGCAGCACCTATAACAGGTTTACATTTGCCTCATATAACGATGAATAAAGTGTTAATGGGAAATGCATTTTTCTTAGGTTCTTATGCGAGATATGAAGAAAACCGTCCGCTAGTTGATACTTCTTGGTGGCAAAATGATGGTGTAGTAAATACAAATTCTATGATTGCACCATCTTCTAATGTTACTGTAAATAATAATGAGTCATTACAGATTGGAAAATGGAATCATATCGAAACGAAAGCGAATTGGGACCATCTCGACATGATAGGGTTAAGTGTTTCAGACTCGTTAGGTTTTTCTAGCATTCAAGAGTTTTATAGAACAATTGCTGAAAAGCTATCACGTTTACCGAAATAGGTAATAATAAAGCGCTCTCGATGGAATTCGAGAGCGCTTTATATTATATTGAAAGAGGGATTTGGTAGAAAAATATGGGGGGATATTATGAAAATTCAAGTTGTATTATCAGGATACGGAACAGTAGGTAGAGAGTTTATAAAATTATTAAATGAAAAATATTCATATATATATGAAACATATGGGATTCAATTAGTTGTAAGCGGCGTATTAGGGAGAAATATTGCAATACATAATGAAGACGGCTTATCACTTCATCATTTATTAATGTATGGTGGCGGTACCGCTGCAATTGAAAAATATTTAGAGTATCATCCGAAGGAACGTGCAACAACTAGCATAAGTGGTACTGTATTGGTAGAATCAACAGTTACAAATCTTAAAGATGGAAATCCAGGGAAACAATATATGAAACAAGCGATTGAAAAACAGATGGATATAGTAGCAATTTCTAAAGGTGCGCTCGTTACAAACTGGAGAGAAATAAATGAAGCAGCAAAAGGCGCAAATATACGAATTCGATATAGCGGTGCAACAGCCGCTGCACTACCGACACTAGATATTGGACAAGTTAGTTTAGCCGGTTGCAGTATTGAAAAAATAGAAGGAATATTAAATGGAACAACTAATTATATTCTTACGAAAATGTATGAGGAAGATATGACATTTGAAGAAGCACTGAAAGAAGCACAAAATAAAGGAATTGCTGAGACAAACCCTATATTAGATATAAGTGGTTCAGATAGTGCGTGTAAATTGTTACTTTTGACAAACAGCTTAATAGAAACAGAGAAAACACTTACTGATATACATATAAAAGGAATCGAGCACGTTACAAAACAGCAAATTCGAAATGCTAAGGAACAACATAAAATTATTAAATTAATAGCATCAACATATAAGGATGAGGGAGGCAATGTGAATTTAAATGTTGAACCGTGCCAAATAGAAAAAGATCATCCGTTAGCAAAAGTAAATGGAACCGAAAAAGGAATTACGTTCTTTACAGATACGATGGGACAAGTTACTACAATTGGTGGGGCTTCTAATCCAAGAGGCGCTGCAGCTGCAGCTTTAAAAGATGTAATAAACTTATATCGAAAAGATTTGTAAGACCGTACCGCCCTTTATAAAAAATACATATGCCGTGGACCTTTTGAGAATGAAATAAATATGCAAAAATGATTGCAGGGGGTAAGAAATTGTTTAAGGATTTTAAAGTTGTTAAAGAACGTCCCGTTTATATTCAATTGAAAGATTATTTGAAGAAAATGATTATGAAAGGGCATTTGCTCGGGGATCAAAAAATCCCATCAACAAGGGAACTAAGTGAATTACTAAGTGTGAGTAGAAACACTGTACTCGCTGCTTATGCAGATTTAGAGCAAGAAGGACTCATTTATGCAGTTAAAGGAAAAGGGAACTTTGTTGCCAAGGTGGATATATCTAACACTTCGTCTGTTGAAATAGATTGGAAAAATAAACTTAATACAGTGACCGCATTAGCGGACGAATTAGATTTAATGAAACATGGTGTTCGTTGGGAAAAGGGAATGATTGTTTTTAATAGTATAGCCCCGGATGAGAAGCTATTTGATGTTGAAAATTTCAAAAGAGCTTTTCTTACTCGTATGTCCATTGAAGGGGACATCGTATTGAACTACGGATATGCAAAGGGATATAGACCGTTAATGAATTATTTACTTCATTACATGGAAATGAAAGGTGTAGACATTTCGAATAAAGATATTCTAATTACAAATGGATTTACAGAAGGATTGGATATTGTACTCTCTTCTTTATCAAAAAAATCCGGTCGTGTCATTTGTGAGAATCCAACTCACCATGCTGCACTTAAGCTTTTCCGTTTACATGGACTTGAAGTTCATGGGATTGATATGCATGAGGATGGTATTGATATGAATGAAGTTGAAAAAAGTTTGCGTGAAAAAGATTTTGATTTTGCTTATTTAATTCCTTCTTATCATAATCCAACCGGTATTGTTACGAGTTCAGAGAAAAGAACGGAATTGATGAGGTTATTCTCAAAATACAACGTTCCTATTATAGAGGACGGATTTAATGAAGAATTACGTTATTCAGGTTCACATTTAGCTCCATTATTAACTTTTGCGGGAGCTGGCAATAATGTGATTTATATTAGTAGCTTTTCAAAGGTGCTTTTCCCTGGTTTACGTGTAGGCTGGATTATTGCAGATAAAGAGCTGATTCATTATTTAGAAAGCGTAAAAAGAGCAAGAACGATTCACACATCTACGCTAGATCAAGCTGTTCTGTTTCAATATTTACATGAGGGATATTTTGAAAAATATTTAAAAAAGGCAAGATCTGTTTATAAGAAAAAATATGAGTTAGCTGTCGGGGCATGTAACCAGTACATTCCTTTTAAAAGAATGACTGGAGATGGTGGACTTCATTTATTTATAGAGCTAGAAGAGCATATGAATGCCCGCACACTTTTACAAAAGTGTTATGAGAAAGGCGTTACGTTTTCACCTGGAGATGTTTTTTACTCTGATGGAGAAGGAGCAAACACTTTCCGATTAGGGTTTTCGCGCTTGAAAGAAGAAGAAATAGTTCGTGGAATTAAAATAATTGGTGATACATTAAAAAATGAAATTTGGAGTTGAGAAAATGAAAATCGGTGTTATTATGGGCGGGGTATCGTCTGAAAAACAAGTTTCAATTATGACGGGGAATGAAATGATTGCTCATTTAGATAAAAATAAGTATGAAATAGTTCCAATTACATTAAACGAAAAAATGGATTTAATTGAAAAAGCGAAAGACATTGACTTTGCATTGCTCGCATTACACGGAAAATACGGAGAAGATGGGACAGTTCAAGGAACACTGGAGAGTTTAGGGATTCCTTATAGCGGAAGTAATATGTTATCTAGCAGTATATGTATGGATAAAAATATTTCGAAAAAGATTTTACGTTATGAAGGTGTAGAAACACCAGATTGGATTGAACTTACAAAAATGGAGGATCTAAATCTTGATGAGTTAGATAAGTTAGGATTTCCATTAGTGGTAAAACCAAACTCTGGCGGATCGAGTGTCGGGGTGAAAATCGTTTACAATAAAAATGAATTGATCTCAATGCTAGAAACTGTATTCGAATGGGATTCTGAAGTAGTAATTGAGAAGTATATAAAAGGTGATGAAATTACATGTTCTATTCTGTATGGAAAACAGTTACCTATAGTTTCAATTCGACATGCAGCCGAGTTCTTTGATTACAATGCAAAATATGATGATACTAGTACGGTTGAGGAAGTTATCGAACTTCCAGCAGAAATTAAGGAACGTGTAAATAAAGCTTCACTGACTTGTTATAAAGCATTAAAATGTAGTGTTTATGCAAGAGTTGATATGATGGTGAAGGACGGAATTCCATATGTAATGGAAATTAATACATTACCAGGGATGACACAATCAAGCCTATTGCCCAAAAGTGCAGAAGCAGCGGGAATTAGTTATAGCAAACTATTAGATATGATTATTGAAACATCATTAAAAGTTAGAAATGAAGAAGGGTTTTAAGGAGATTATATAACGAATTCTTTTGACAGTTTCACGAAGTATGCTATGATGAATACATTATAAAAACAAAATATTTATCCACTAGGGGGGCCTTTTATAGGCTGAGATCAAATGTGATTTTGAGACTCTTAGTACCTGATCTGGTTAATGCCAGCGTAGGGAAGTGGGAAAGACGTTGCTATTTAATGAGTAAATAAATACTGTCAATTTCACTTTCTTTACGCCTGTAAAGAAAGTTTTTTTATTTTACAGCTTTAATAATTGTGGATAAATACTTATATTTTATACATTATTGGAGGGATTTAAATGACTTTTTCACAATCATTACGTAAAGAAGTAGATTCAATTTGGGAAGCGAGTTTTAACCATCCTTTTGTAAAAAAACTTGGTGAAGGAACGTTAGATTTAGCTAGTTTTCGTTATTATGTGCTTCAAGATTCATATTATTTGAGTCATTTTGCTAGAGTACAAACTTTAGGAGCTGCAAAAGCTCTTGAATTAGAGACGACAGCTCGTATGGCACATCATGCTCAAAATACATATGAAGCAGAGTTATCTTTACATGAGAATTTTGCTAAAAAACTAGGGATAACGAAAGAAGAAAAAGATAATTTTATTCCTGCGCCAACTGCATATGCGTATACTTCACATATGTATCGTGCTGCGTATGAAGGGCATTTAGGAGATATCATTGCAGCAATTTTACCTTGCTATTGGTTGTATTATGAAATTGGCGAACGCTTAAAAGAGTGCCAGCCGGAAGAGCCAATTTATAACGAATGGATTTCTGCTTATGGATCTGATTGGTTCCGTACGCTAGTTGAAGAACAAATTACACGTTTAGATACTATCGCTGAAAAAGTAACAGAGGCAGACCGCAAACGTATGAAACAGCATTTTATTATTAGCAGTCAATATGAATATTCATTTTGGGAAATGGCTTATACATTAGAAAAGTGGCCAGTGGATACAGACGTAAAAGACGTAATTGGATAAAGAATAGAAGTAATGTTATAGATAGGTCTGGATCATACCTATCTATATATTTTTTCTTGTCAAATTTGCGTAAAGTCATTAGTGCTACGGATATGGCGAAATAGAATATCGATAATTTAGCTCATTTACTTGTCTACGCATTAACTGGATAAACTTCTGTCACATTTATTTTACAATTAAAGAACGTAAATGTTGGTGGTATGAAGTTAAATAAGAAAAGAAACCCGAGCTATTAGCTGTAACGGAGTTGTTTTTTCTTTGCAGGAATTTCTAAATTATCATGGAGTGTTGTTAATACGATATGCAAATATGCATATCGTATTTTTTTGAGCTCTTTATGTGTTAAAATTAGATATAGAGATATAGAAATATAAAGAAGCAAAAGCAGGAATATCCAATGAATTTTGAGAGGTGTTATATGTTTACAAATAAGAAATTAATTCGATTTGGTTTATCGTTGTTTGTATTTTTAGGGATAATTAATTTTACAATCAGCTATTTCCAAACATATCTTGAAACAGCAGCAGATATTAAATGGGTAATTCCAGAAATTTGGAAAACTATTTTGCTAGATGTTCCTCAAGGTATACTTGTTCTTTTAGGCGCAATTGCTTTATATGATTTCACAAAAGAGGCATCACAAAAAGACGCATCAATCTAAGTGTGTCTTTTTTCTATTAGGAATTTCATAGAGAGTTTTGCTGGAGAAATAGAATGAAAAGCCCTAATAAGGGCTTTTTTCTTTGTAGGAATTTCTTATCTGTCATAGAAACCGGTCACTTGGAGGTGTTATAGCGAAAGCCATTTACAGTACAGAAAAATCTAAGCAGCAGACGGAAATATATAGGACATGGCATCATAATTATTGAGAAATTAATTGAACTTAGTAAGTATGAAGATATGACGCTAGAATTCATATTTTTTAATTTTTATTTATCCCGCTATTTGCCGGGCAGTAAGCCCCCCACCTCAAAATTCAGCGGAAGCAAAGAAGTTAGGTAGGGGATGAACAAAACCCCACTGATTAAAGTTTCACTTTATAAAAATGAGCCCATAGTAAAAATAGGTATATGAACAAGGTGCATCATCTAGTGATAAGTCATACTTTGTTGGTGTACGTATTGAACTTAGTTTATAGCGCTATTTCTACTTAGATGTAACGAACAGGAATATAGGGAAGTATCGATGAGGTTGTATTTTATAAACGGAGGTTATGAAAATGAATCAGTTTCAACAAGAACTACAAGCGTTAAGCCTTAATGATTACCGGTCTGGAAATATTGTCTATTGGGACCAGCAAAACCAATATCCATATTACTATATTGAAGATGCTGCTCGTCGCTGTGGCGGTTGTGGTCGTTGTGGCGGCTGTGGTGGAGGTCGTTGTGGCGGCTTCCGTTGTGGTGGCTTCCGTTGTATTGGTTGCTTCGGTTGTTTTGGTTGCGGAGGCTGTGGCGGTTGTGGCGGCTGTGGTGGTTGCTCTAACTGTTTTGATGGTTTTACTGATACTACCGGTACTATTGTAACGTATGAATATTGATAACATCTATCTTGCTAGTTGCGGGCAGTAACATCCCCCAAAAAATTCAGCGAGAGCAAAGAGAAGTTAGGTGGCGGACTGCCCATAAAAGCCCGATTGGTGAGAGCTGATTAAAGTTTCACTTTATCAATAAAAAAACATTAGTTATATGTACGTGCCGACAAAGAATATAGCCATTTTTAATGGATATATTCAATCATTCAAGTGAAAGAGTAACAATAAGATATATAGATGTAATCAAGATGTGATGGATAAAGCAATGACTAGATTTAAAATCTAATCATTGTTTTTTTCTTATGGTTTTGTCATTAAATATCTGTCTAGTTTAGGCATTGCTTCCTTCTAGCTAACGAATTTATTACAACTTTGTAAGGTTAATGTAATGTTAATCGATAGTAAATGAAGATGCTTGAGTGTAATTTAAATAAGATTAAAAAGTACTGTTTATCTATAAAATAATCGGGTAAATACTATGTAATTAGGAAGTGTATGAATATGATTGAACTAAAATCTATTATCCATTCGTATAAACTAAAGAGAAAAATAGCTAAAGATTTATACGGAAAAAGAGATGAATTGACACTGTTATTAAATGAATTTAATAAAATGAAATGTACAGTAACATCTGAAAAGAAGAAAAATAATATATTATCTCGTTTGCAACTAATTTATCAAAATATGAAATCGGATAAGCAGTACCCTCTAGCAGTTGCTTTTGATAGTAAATTATTGGAGCGATTAGAAAAAGAACCTCTACATACTATTGAGGATGGTGTAACATGTTTACATCTAATGTTAGATGTGAATTATGAGAAAATAAAACAATATGGTTCGAGTACAAGTAGGTCATTTGTTCCATTATCGCAGTCTTCTATTTGTCTTGCTGATTGTATTTGTTTAACAGGAGTTGTAGTAGGTTTACTAGGAGCAATTTCATTTGGGGGATTACTGTTATCTATATGTTCAATTACATAAAGGTTGATATTTGTAAAAAGGGCACCGAATTAAGGTGTTCTTTTTTGGTTTTTTTGTAAAGATATTGTAAATGATAAGTACAATGCATTAAGTGTAATGTATAATTCGAATGTATCAAAATTCAAATATAGCAGAGGTGTTATACATGATAATTACTTTGAATTTTTAAAAGAGTTGGTTTGATAATAATTTATGTAGATAAACAGTTTTTACGTTTCTTTTAAATACTTGGTTTAAATGGATTAGATTAAGTAACTATTGTTCTAGCTTTTTGATAATCAAGACAACTGAAGAAAGGAAGGAATCATTTTATGAAAAAATTAAGGCTGCTAACATTTGAAAATATAGTAGAACCCCTTTTAAATGAAAAGGTATCA
This sequence comes from Bacillus cereus group sp. BfR-BA-01441, assembly GCF_022663075.1. Taxonomy (NCBI): domain Bacteria; kingdom Bacillati; phylum Bacillota; class Bacilli; order Caryophanales; family Bacillaceae; genus Bacillus; species Bacillus cereus group sp. BfR-BA-01441. The sequence goes on along the minus strand of NZ_JAKUEU010000065.1, from coordinate 10,823 downwards.
TTTATATACTTTCCTATTGAATGGCTGGACATGGTAGAGATACATTATAAGACATTTTTATTAACGAGTAAGTTGAAACGTTTGAATGAAAGATTGTATGATATGTTTTCGGATATATTGTTTATTCAGCATAACCCATACGTATTAAATGAAAATACACCATGGATTGTATCGAAAGAACCTATTAGACAAGAGCAGCTCGATTATATTTTTCAAAGTTGGTATGAGATTATTCATGATTGGAAACCAAATAGATTAGTAGAACCACCAAAATATGAATGGCAATCCGATTTGATTTCTAATTTGCCAGTACTACATGATAATGAAACGTATTCTAAGTGGGTGCCCGCTTTAATCTCACATATTTTTTGTGAGCGTCCTATATATTTAAAAAATACAAATGAAGAAGAAATCTATTTTTCCCCTCTTAGATCACAAAATATTTGTGAGGCGATGTCAGGGCCGATAAAAGATGAAAAAACACAAGATTTTTTCTCCTATGTATATCGATTCGAATGCATAACCCGCGGTGGTGAGAACGCTCCATTATTAAATATTTCAATAGGGATTCGGAGATTTTATCAAGAATATAAGATGATAGGTCAAACAAACCTTGATATGACAACGTTTGTTTGACTTTTTTTGATAAAATGCAAACATTTTGCAAACATAGGTTATCCAAAGATACTTTTACCGAAGTTTTTAACTGCTTCTTCCTGCATATTCGGTAAAACATGAGAATAGACACTTAATGTCATTGAAATATCTGTATGACCTAATCGCTCACTGATGATTTTAGGGTTAACTCCTTGTTTCAATAGTAGAGTGGCGTGTGTATGTCTTAAATCATGGAATTTAATTTCTTTTATACCTACTTTGTGTGTCATCCTAATGAAACTTTTTCTGAAATGTGCTCTTTTTATGATTCTTCCAAACTCATTACAATTTATTAAATCTTGATCTAGATAAGCAGAGCCAAACTTTAATTTCTCTTTATTGATTAAAATTTTATGTTTTTTTAAGGCTGCTATTGTTTCATTAGGTACAGGAATTGTACGTTTTGATGAATTTGTTTTTGCAGTTTTTTTGATTTTATTGTCATGACCAGATGTTTGATTTATTGTAACAGTATGTTTTTCAAAATCAATGTCCTGCCATCGTAACCCTAGAACTTCTCCCAGACGCATACCTGTAGTTATTGCAAGTAGATACCCAATGTGATATCGTGATTCTTGTGAATGAGCTAAAAACTTTTTTACTTCTTCCTCTGTCCAAGTCTGGATAGGGGTTTTTTCTTTTTTAGGTATCTCAGCAAAATCTGCTGGATTTCGAGAAATAATATTTTGTTTTACGGCTAGGTTTAAAGCGCTCTTTAAAATTCTATGCATAAGCAGAATAGAATTGTTTGCAATCCCTTTATCTATCGCAGTCTTATAACATTTTTGAATGTGTATAACATTTAATTTATGGAGCGCAACCATTCCTATACTAGGTATAACATGTTGGTTGATAAATGCCTTATAGCCAGCAAAGGTACTCCTTTCTATGCTCATACTTTTAATTTCTAGCCAATGATTTAGGTAATCTTTTAGTGTAACTTTAGATGGCTCTATAAAAGTTCCTTCATTCAACTCTGTAATTTTCTTTGCCACATCAGCCTGTGCTTCTTTTTTTGTCTTATACCCAGAAAACCACTTTTGTCTTCTTTTTCCTGTCTCTGGATCAGGACCGATATCAATAACGATACAGTATTTATTTCCTCTTTTTCGAATATGTCCTTTCACTTAAAACACTCCTTCATTTGTTTTGAATCATGTTGTATAAGTCTAGTTGTAATTTTGCTGCTATGAAAATTACATGTTTGGACATATCAGCGATGGATATATTTTACCATATAAAAATAAATTCAGTTATAGTGTAGGGGGATTCATCTGTTGTTAAACAATAGTGAAATGTCTACTCCGATTATTAAATGCAATATTGCATATTTTTTTAGGAAGTTTACAAAACAAGGAATATATTAATATTTTTAACTTTCTCAAGTATTTTCAGAATATGAGAGAATAGATGTTTGGGTTATTTGTGATAGAATATTCTTAATAATATAATTTGAAGGAACGAAAAAGACCCATAGCGTGTGTAATTGTGCTGGGAACACTTTTACACCGTTTGCCCTAATTGTAGTAGGGAAAACATTTGCCATGAGCCTTTTAGTTACGACTATGCGTAACATATACGGCTAGTATAACACAACTTTTAGATGTAATTCATCATTAAGGTGCGTTTTCATGATAGGGAAGTGTGTCTTGTTCCAATAAGGGGGACAAAACATGTGGAAAGCTCTAAATCAAATTGAAAAAGAGTTATGTGCAGCTGGAATAAGGAAAAATAAACTAGCAAATTATTGGGGAGTTAAGCCAAGTACTGTTACAAAAGTTTTTAAAGGTAACACAGACATGAGTTTTGGCTTTCTTTCTAAGACAGTCATCCTATTAAACAAAGGCATACAGGTTCAAGAAAATTTATTAACAGATTATATAAATATTACGAAACCAAAATCAGAAAACTTACGTGAGGCAATGGAGGATTTAGCTTTAAGGGGAAAGTTTAATCTATTAATTAATATTATAAATAGTGAATCACAATCAAAGGTAGCAGAAAATAGAGAATTTGCTAATGTGTATCGAATTATATATAGACGATATATAGGTGAGATTGATGCTATACAGTACCATAAGGCATTAAGCCTCGAAAGTAAATCAATAAGAACCTCAGAGATGGAAGTGTTAATTGAGATTTTATTATGTCAAGCGCAATATCAATCGGGTAATTTTACTTCGTTAAATGAGCGATTAAAATCTCTTGAAATAAAACTAAATAAAATAAGTAATAGGTACATTCGAGAATGTTATAAATTACGATATAAAGAAGCCATTGCGGTTACTTCGTTGCAGGGTGGTGAAGTCATTGAAGCAAGGCATGTTAGCATGGAACTATTAGATGATCTTGAATGGGATAACTTTTTTTCTTTTCCAAAAGTAAATGCATATTTAAAGCTAGGAGAATCGTATATTTTTTCAGCGAATGAATATGAGAAAGCAAAATATTATTTGGAAAAGACTCTTGAAGTGCTTGGGGATAGTAAGATTAATGGAATTGAGAGAAAAAGAAAAATGGTGCAGCATACATTATCATTTTTAAAGATTCATCATGATAAAGAAATTAGTAGCATAGATGTTGTTCATCCAGGTGAACTAGCATATTTAAGGATTAAACAAGGTAAGAGGATTGAAGCGAGAAAACTATTGATTCAATTAAAAGAGAAGAATGGAAGGTTAACAGACATACAGACTGCATATTTAGGTTTAACATATGAAGGTACTAAAAAAGAAGAGTTAATGAAACGTTCTCTTTTGATGTGTCAAAAATCAGGGAATATATTTTATTCGAATTTACCAAAAATACACTTGGGTTTAATTTGAATAATTGGTATAATTGTCTTCGGAAAGAGGTGAAATTATGAAAAAAATAATTACAATCATTCCTGCGCTATTAATAGCTGCTACATTATTCATTAACACTGATTCTATAAAAGAAAAACCTAGTACAAATGATTTAAAACCTACAATTCAACACATGATGGTTGACCCTGGTGGCGGCTGGTAAAATACATAATAAGTTTATATATATTACAAATGACATCGTCTTAATTGACGATGTCATTTGTAGTTTTAGGAGAAATTTCTTTTTTTGCTGAAAGAAGAAAAAAGAAATTATTGTAAAAAAATACCAAAACTCAAAGAGGGAGATTGAAGAAGATGAAGAGCAAAGAAGGGGAAGTTAATTTAATTAAACAAGCTTTATTACTTTTGCAAGAAGAGGATAATCCAAAAGAGAAATTATTTTCTATCTGTTTGAGTGAATCCAAAAAAGAAAAAGTTATGTAAAAAAGACTATCTAACTTTTTGGATAGTCTTTTTACACTACATATTCCCTTTAGATTTTTCGTAGTTCACAAACATCTCTAATTGCTCTAACGCTTTTTTTCGTTGTTCTTCAGGTAAGTCATTAATGATCTGAAGAATTTCGTGTGCTTCTTTTGTTAACTGTAAGTCTTCGCCCGCTGTTAAATCTGGTGAATCAGATAAACCTAACAAATAATCTGTGGTTACTTTTAAATAATTTGCTATCTTCTGAAGTGTACGTGTACCGGGTGCTTTTTTTCCCTCAACATAATTATAAACAGAAACATGACTAACACCAATTGCATCAGCTAACTGTTGTTGGGTGATGCTCTTCTTTTCAATTAATGATTTCAATCTCTCATGACTAAACATAATAAAAAACACCCCAAGTTTATTTTATATGAAATTATTTTTTCTTAATTACTATTATGGTGTCACACTGTCATTATATATTAACTATCAGTTAAGTGGGAAGGTAATTTTTTCGAAAAAAGTTTTAGGAAACACTTGAACTTAACTTCAGGTTAAGTTATTATGTAATTAACAACAAAAACGGAAGAGAGGAGTTGTTTATGAAAACTCTAAAGCAGCTACGTGTAGAACAGGGATATACATGTAGGGAAGTAGCTGAAGCCGTTGGTATTACTGAAGTTTATTATTGGTATATAGAAAACGGGAAGCGTCGACCTTATTATGATTTAATTGTGAAAATTGCTGAGTTTTTTAAAGTGAAGTTAGATGCAATTAAAATTTTTTGCCCATAACTTAACCTTAAGTTAAGTTATGTTTGGTTAAGTAAATTAGAAAGGAGCAAAAAAATGGGATTAGATCAAATCATTAAAGAGTCAATCCGTGAAGTTGTTCGCGAAGAAATTCAAGCAGCTTTAGCTTCATTCCAACAACAATCACAACCAAACAAGGTAATGAGGGTGAAAGAAGCAGCTGCTTACCTCAATATAGCAGTTTGTAGAATGTATGAATTAGCAAATCACCCACATTTTCCAGTGATTAGGGAAGGTCGTAAATTACTTTTCTTGCAAAAGGATTTAGAAGCTTGGCTTGAAGCACAAAAGGAAGTGATTTAGTGGAAGATACAACATCATTAGCTATATTAGCGATATTAATTGCATGTGGTTCATGGTTGTTTTACATAACTTATGAGCCGATAAAACACTGGGCTTGGAGTGATGTGAAGCAAAGTAAAAAGACCCATGGCAGTGGGTCCTTTTCAAAAAATAAGTTGTTATAAGTATACCACGGAAAGTAGGGAAATAGCACATTGGTTTTATGAAAAGGAGTGAAAGCTATGAACAACAAGGTATTACAAATAGGGCAGATAAATTTTCGTGGCAATGTTATAGATCATGGATGGTTTAAAACACTTACATTAGATAATGGTAAACCTAATATTGTTGCAATTACTATCTTAGGAGAAATTGTTTATTGGTATAAACCTACTGAAGTAAGAAGTGAAGAATCTAGTCAAGTTCAATATAAACAAAAGTTTAAGGCAGATACGCTTCAAAAGAGTTATCAACAATTAGCCGATTCATTTGGGTTTACAAAAAGACAAGTAAAAGAAGCATGTGACTTTCTGAAAGAACGTGGACTTATAAAAATTGAATTTAGGACGATTCTTGTTAACGGAACTAGGTGTAATAACGTTATGTATGTTGAACCTGTACCTGAAATGATTCAGAAAATATCTATTATATATTGGGGAAATGGTAACCCTCCTACACTGAAAAGTAATAGCCCTATTACTTTAGAAAGCAAGAGGGTCTTACATTCTAAAGCAATACCCCCCTACGATAAAACGGAAGAGTCTCTTACACTAGAACGTAAGACAAATACAGAGATTACTACAAATATTACTACAAATATAAATGATGATGATAATGCTACTTCATCTCAAAAATTAATTGATCAAGAATTTAAAATCAGTTACAACTTTTTACTTAAAAAGGGTATTCCGTTAAGTGAAATTGCAATCCAAGAATTAGGTGAGTTTTGTTATAGATTCGGTAATGAATTAATTACTCACGCTGTTAATAAAGCAATTGATGAAAATGTACCAAAGTGGAGATATATCCGTAGTATTTTAAGTAGTTGGGAAAAGGCAAAAGTAAAAACATTAGATGATGTTGCTGCTTTAGATACTTGGTTTGAAATGAGCAAGCAAAATAAAAAGCGTACTGGCAAAGGATTTGCTAATCGAACTGAAGCTGTACCAGATTGGTTACATCAGCAGGAAGAACATGAACCAGTGCAACAACCGCAGCAAACCCCAAACGAGGATCTCGAGGATGATAGGAAACGTTTGGATGAGATTTTAAACAAATATAAAAATACTAAGGTGGAGTAAGGTATGAAAAATACAACGATTATGAAAGCTGAACAGTTTCAAGAGGATTTGTTAAAAGGTAAGAAATCCTTAAATGATTTAAGAGAAGAACTTGGTTTAGAGAAGTTAAATGAACCGGCATTCAATACTTTATTGAAGGTCAAAATAGAAAATAAAAGAGTTGTAAATTTGATTCATCTGAACAGAGAAGAATTTAGTACGGAAACCATTCATACAAGGGCAATGCCAGCAATTAATGATTGTTTTAATGAATTAAGAGTTTTTAACTACGGATGTGCAAATACGTTTGAAGAATATGAAAAGTTGGTACATGAGGATTGTGAAATGATAAAAAAAACAATCAACAACTACATTGATGCAATGGGAAAAGCGATGATCCATTTGGGTGAATCTGTAGAGAAATGGCAAGATTAACCCCTCGCAGCGCCAACTACGAAGGGTTAGAATTAATAAATTTTTGTAACTTTAAATTTTAAAAGTTTGTTATTTTCGGCAGGGTTTCGTTTTACAACACAACGAATTTTACCTGATTCAATTAATTGATCTACAACTTTAAGCATGGTGTCAGATGAAAGATGTTGGAGTCTTCCATCTGATAATAAAAAGTTCATATTCAAGTGTTTTTGAGAATCTGGATCTAATAAATCCCTATTTTCATTAATGATTTGAAGAATTAGTTCTTGGGTAGATTCATAAGCCATAGTTTTACCTCCTTTCCAAATATATGTTTATTTTACATGAATTTAGCAATGAAGTTGTCTGAAAAAAATACTAAGGGGGAGTTAAAGATGAAAAATACAGGTATTGTAAGGAAAGTCGATGAGTTAGGTCGTGTAGTAATTCCAGTAGAGTTACGCAGAACTTTGGGAATTGCTGAAGGGACAGCACTAGACTTTCATGTTTATGGAGACAACATCCTTTTGAAAAAACAAGAAAAGTCATGCTTTGTAACGGGGGAAGTGTCTGACTCTAACATTGAATTGTTTGGTGGGCGAATGTTTTTAAGTAAGGAAGGGGCAAGTGAGTTGCTGAACCTTCTTAAAAAGAGCGGGATGGCAAATGTCTAAGCAATTAAATATTTTCGATGTAGCTCCAGACATTTGTGAGTTTGATGTCATGAAAGCAAACGTGAAGAAAGGAACTGGACGCAATACATATGCTGATGTACGCGTCCAAGTTCCAAAGAATGCAAAGTGTACGGATGAGTTACCACGCACAACTAAACAAGATGATCGCTATGACATATTTGAACAATATGTCATGGCAATATGGAGATTTCAACGTGCTGTAGATAAGTTTTTTAATTGGGATGCAGCCGAAGAATTGTGTAAGGCCGCAAGAGATAAAAAAGTAATAATTCCGGTACGGATTTACTTAGGAAGCGGTTTTAAACCTGATGTTGTTGAGTACATGAAGTGAGAAAAAAGGAGAGGAATATATGAAGAAAGAAATCGATGTTACAAGTAATAAATTATATGTGGTTACGGATGGAAAAATCCTTTCTTTTGAACCATCAGCCAGCGGTTTTGGTGAACAAGTTGTAATTTGGGTTAACGGTAAAGTTGGTCATGTTAAAACTACCTCCAATGAAATGATAAAGTAATTAGCTTTTTAAAGGAGTGTTTGAAATGTCGGCTTTTAAAGTTCGGGTTGCTTTAGAAGAAGTGGATTTTTTATGGGATCAAAGAGAGGTTTTCCAGTTTCGAGAGCTTTGGAATAGCAACTACACACTTTTAGAGATTTCGAAAAGGTTTAAAAGAAAGCAAATAGAAGTAGCGGCACTTATTTTAGATCAAGTGGATAAGTTTAAGATCCGCAAAAGAAAAATGGGTTTAGGCGATATTGGCGACAAGAAAGTTCGGAATAAAAAGAAAAAAGAAATGCCATTATACGTCTACATTGCTTTAGAAGAGGTAAATTTTATTTGGAATGAGGACGATATAGAGCTTTTTAAGGATTTATGGATGAAGCAGCTTGGCATTGAAGAAATAGCAAGCAAATTAAGAAGGCATCAAATTGAAATAGCAACATTAATACTGGATCAGTTCGGTTTAGAATACATGCTTAATTGTTTAATAGATACGAAAAAAAGAGTTGCTTAATTAAATTAGTGAGGGAGCAAATGGAAATGAACTTAACTAAAATATTCGGAATGCAAAAGGTATTAGATACAAGAATCATCAAGGAGAACGGGCTGGAAGGCCAAAATTTATTTTACAATATGATCCTTGCTTTACAAGTTGAAATTGGAGAACTTGCAAATGAAACTAGATGTTTTAAGCATTGGAGCAATAAAGGGCCAAGTGAAAAAGAAGTTATTCTGATGGAATATGTTGATGGTTTACATTTCATAGCCTCATTAGGCAACGGTATTGGCTTTAATCCTAATGGATATAGTGCGGAATTTTTAAATCACAACGCAAATGTTTTTTCTGCAAGTTCGTTAGTCAGTCAGTTCAACAATGTATATGAAGCTGTTTCGGAATTTCGTGCAACTCAAGATAGGGAGTTGTACGAAGAATTGCTATATTCCTACTTAGGATTAGGTAAGAAATTAGGATTCACATTTGAAGAGATTGAGCAAGGTTATTACAAGAAGAATGAAGTAAATCATCAACGTCAGAATAACGGGTATTAAACAATGAAAGGTATGTGCATAGATGTGGATCATTCAGCTTTACTGGGAATAAATGAAGAATATTTTTTATTCCCAGCTAAGCCTAATCATTACTATGTCAGCAAATTTAATCGTAAGGAATCACATTTTGGATGTTATCCAGCAGAGAGATTTAAATTGGTAGAAAACGAGGTTTGGAGACCAGAACCGCAAATTAATATGCCGAATTTAGATGAAAGTAAATTCTATAAAGCTCAATTGATTTGGCGAACAAAAGGCTATAAAGATAAACCACTTAAGGAATACATTCTAAAGCCAAAAGGTACACATTGTTTCTTCTGGCATGATCGAGAATGTGAAAAATTATGTGGATGTTTTCCGATACATTGGTTTGCTACTTTTGAGGAATTAGCAGAGGAACTAGAAGAAGTTAAAGAAACGCCAAAGCAGGAACTTGTTTCATTGTTAGAAAGACCTGGTGGTCAACTAGCATTCTTTTAAAATCTGAATTTTATTAAAAAATGGAGTTTGTAATGAAAAGAGCCACGAGTTGTGAAGGCTCATGGCTCATTGTATAAGGGTAAAGTCGTAATGACTTTATAAATAAATAATATCACGAATATCCAAATAAATACAATAAAAGTAAATTAAATGGTATAAAATTTGAATTTTGTATAAAAATTAAAGAAGCCTATACCTCAATATAGTATAGGCCGAGGGACTAAAATTAATCTGTTATCAATTTCGAATAGATATTTAAATCGATAAGCTTCCCAGCTGATATTTCGCTTTTTCTTAGAGTCCCTTCAAAAGTGAATTGTAATTTTTGTAATACTTTTATGGAGTTCAGATTTTCAGGTTCAACTTTTGCTTCGACACGATTTAGTTTCAAATGTGTAAAAGCGTAATCTAATAGAGCAGAACTCGCTTCAGAGGCATAACCTTTGCCCCAAAATGCTTTCGAAACATCATAGCCAATCTCAGTCTTTAAATTTTCGAAATCTAAGGAATTATAACCGCATGAACCGATGATTTGATTAGATTCTTTTTCAATAATAGTAAAACGCATAGCTTTATTATTTTGAGTTAGTTCATTGAGAAAATGAATCATATCTTTCGCTTGGTTTTCATCAGTGAAATTACTTATATTCATGAATTTTGTAACGTCAGGATCAGACCATATTCTAAATAAGCTTAATGAATCTGATTCTTTCATTTGTCTTAAATGCAATCTTTGTGTGTGTAGTTCTGTAATCAATACTTTTACCTCCATTATGTTGTTGTGATAGGTAGATTAAAAATATTGATATCTGCGCATAATTCAGTCCCTTCTGGATTAGTTAACTCTTATTATACAAAAAATTACTAAATTGAACAAAAGCGTTATTTTAGTTGGGTATTATGAGGTTTCATTTGAAAGGAACGTCCCAATGATAATAAAGAGCACTATAAATCAGTGCTCTTTTTATCAGAAATTGCTAAGTCCTTAAAAATAAAACCATTACGGACAATTTACAATGGTGATAGTGACGTTAGCCATTGTTCCAGGAGAATCAAGAAGTGAAGCGGTAACGGTTACTGTTCCAGGCCCATCAGCTGCTAGAAATACAGCTGTAAAGTTACCAGAAGCATTGGTAATGACAGCAAGAGGAACCATAAAAGCAAGAGAAGGGTTACTAAATGAAAAACTGACTACTACTCCTGGAGTAGGATTACCGTTTACTAATACTTGACCCGAAAAAAATAAAGTATTATTTCCTTGAGTAGATACACATGCTGTGGTGTCGTTAGAAGTCAAGGTAATAGATGCAGGACCAGCAGGAAGATTAAATCCAGTCGGTCCAGTAGGCCCGGTGTTACCAGTAGGCCCGGTGTT
>NZ_JAKUEU010000064.1:0-29392 GCF_022663075.1 Bacillus cereus group sp. BfR-BA-01441 | reverse complement strand
CACCTGGGCCTACTGGTTCAGGGACCGGAATGGGAATTCCTGGACCACCTGGACCTACTGGGCCTCAGGGTATCCAAGGGATTCAAGGACCGGAAGGACCGGAAGGGCCCACTGGACCTCAGGGTGTACAAGGAATTCAAGGGCCGGAAGGACCGGAAGGAGCCACTGGACTTCAGGGTGTGCCAGGAATTCAAGGGCCGGAAGGACCACCGGGACCTACTGGACCTCAAGGTGTGCCAGGGATTCAAGGACCGGAAGGACCACCAGGACCTACTGGAGATTGTGATTGTCCACCGGGACCTACTGGACCTACCGGACCTACCGGGCCAACCGGACCTGCATGTAATTTCCTAGTATATGCTACAAATGCAGGACTCATAGATGACCCTACAAATGATACAGTATCTGTAATTAACACCGGAACAAATATAGTAGTTGATACAATTACTGTAGGTAATGCACCACTTGAAGTAACAGTTTCACCAAATGGAGCTCGTGCTTATGTTACTAATATTTTTTCTAATACCGTTTCCGTTATTGATACTGCTACGAATACTGTTATCGCTACCATTCCTGTTGGAACTAATCCAATAGGTGTAGCTGTTTCTCCAAATAACACAACTGTTTATGTTGGAAATCATGGTAATAATACGGTTTCTGTCATTAATGCGGCAACAAACACAGTTATTAATACTATTCCTGTTGGCATCGCTCCACAAGGGATTACTGTTTCCCCAAATGGTGCCTTTGCATATGTTGCAAACGAATTAAGCAACACAATTTCTGTCATTAATACTGCTACCAACACAGTTATTGCTACCATCCCTGTTGGTATTCGTCCTAGAATAATCGTGTTTACACTAGATGGTACTCGTGCGTATGTCACGAATCAAAACAGCAATACGGTTTCTGTTATTAACACCGCTACCAATGCAGTTATTAATACAATTAACGTAGGTACCGAACCTGTTGGCATAGATATTACACCGGGTGGAAACCTTATTTACGTTGTAAATAAAGTTAGCAATAATGTATCTGTAATAAATGTGGCGACAAATACTGTGATTGATACAATTTCTGTTGGTTTATCCCCTGATCAAGTAACCATCATACCTGATGGCACTCGAGCATATGTTACAAATCAAGCTAGTAATACTGTTTCTGTTATTGATATTGCTACGAATACTGTTATCACTAATGTCCCAGTAGGTGTCGCTCCAACCGGAATAGCTACTGGAACTATTTGTGAATAAAATAAAGAAGTGCTAGCTGTTGTTAGCTGATCTCTTTCTATAAAACCCAAATCACATACCAATTAATTTACTAACATTGAATTTTTTAGAATTTAATAATAATATTTACCTATAAAACCATTACCCTTATACAAAGAGCTATGAGCCTTTCCACTCATGACTCTTTTTTTTTACGATTTTCACTTCACATCTACGCGATTTTGACTAGCTTCTCGACTAAATCCGTCTGGGTATCTTTCTAAAAATAATCATTTTATCTTTTCAGTAAACTTAGTATCTACACGATCAACCTTACCGTTTATCTAAACCGCGACTTGCTCACCAAATCCGCTCATTGGTGGATTGACTACTGTTACATTTTCGTCCTAAACTATTAAAAGTTTGTTGCTACTAACATCAATTTCTACTTTTTTCATATGTCCATCTACCTTTTACTACCACATGTACTCAACAACATCAGTTTTAAAAGCCACTTCCCAAATAAACTCTTACTGGAATTACTACACGACCTAGCTCGTCCACTTTTCTTGAAACACCTGTTTTTTCATACCTTACTTTCCTTTAGTATTTTTATATTTATTTAGAATCTCATGCAAACGTTTCTTATTACCAATCAGTTCTGCTTATCAAGATTTAGATTTAATTAATTGTAATAAATCAGGTGGGGGGTTATGCAGAAATGCTTTCAAGGAAAAATTTTATAAGGAAATAAAAAATGCAGCAGTGAAAAAAATTAAAACTCGTAATTTAAGACATCCACACTCAACTATACTATTGAAACAAGGAGTTAATCCTAAAATTATCAGTGAGAGATTAGGTCATACAGACATTTCATTAACTCTTAGGATTTATTCTCATGTTTTACCGAACATGCAGGAAGAAGGAGTAAAAAATTTTAGTAAAAGTATCTTTGGATAGCTAACGTTTGAGAAATGTTTGCATTTTATAACAAAAAGCCAAACTAATCTTGTATTAACAAGGTTTATTCACCTTAACATATGTTATTATGTATAATACATATGTTAAGTAAATTCAGAATAACGAGGCAAATATTATGGACTTTGTTTATATTAATCAAAACGTATTAAATAATCTTCTATACATTTTATGTAGTATATTTGTTTTTTATTTCATATATGATAGCCGGCACTATTTAAAGAAATATAAAATACTACTGATTACCCTTTGTTCTAGTATCCCGCTTATTTTATGTATGCGATACCCTATCTATATGGATGAAAGTTGTATTCATGATTTAAGACAAATTCCGGTCATAATAGGTACGCTTTATGGTGGATTCCCTGTCGGTATCATATTGTTTACAATTTTATTAATTACAAGATTTTTATTTTATGGCTTTAACATGCTAACAGTCGTTGTTTACGGAATAATGTTCATCGTTACAGCACTCGCATCTTCAAAATTTAATACATATAATAGAAAACTTAAAGTAGCTTTTTCCATGTTTTTAACCTTTTTCCTAGCAATATTTACAACTGTAATTGTATTAACTTTATCAGATTTTGAAGTGAATAATTTGTATATTATTTATTTCATGGTATTACCGACTACTTTAATGTTATTTATTGTTTATATAAATGAAGTTATAAAAGATGCTGTATTAATGCGCTCAAAATTAATTAAAATGGAAAAAATGGAGATTGTTAGCCAACTCGCTGCAAGTATATCGCACGAAGTAAGGAATCCTTTAACGGTTGTAAAAGGATTTACACAGCTTTTAAAAACACAAAATTTAACTCCTGAATCAAGAGACGAATATATTAAACATATACTTGAAGAGTTAAATCGTGCCCAAGAAATTATCGATGATTACTTAACGTTTGCCAAACCTGCTCCAGAAAAATTAGATCAAATTTCAGTAAAACAAGAGTTAAATCGAGTTATTAATATGATATTGCCATTGTGTAATATGAATACGATACATATTACACAGGATTTTTCTGAGGCAACCATTGTTGGTAATAAACAGCACTTTCAACAATGTTTTTTAAACTTAATAAAAAACAGTATTGAAGCAATGCCTAATGGTGGTACCTTAAATATTTCCTCATCTATCAATAATAGTAAAGTTGAAATACGAATTGAAGATAGCGGAGTTGGAATGTCACAGGAGCAAATACATCGATTCGGTGAACCGTATTTTAGTACAAAAACAAAAGGAACTGGTTTAGGTACAATGGTTGCTGTTAAGATTATTGAGACGATGCATGGAAGTTTAAAAATCCGAAGTATCGTTAGTAAAGGAACGACTTTAACGATTACGTTCCCGAAATATATTGAGAATACGCATTTAAACAAATAAAAAAGGAGCATAGTTGCTCCTTTTTTATTTGTTTCGATACATAAGTATCTTCAATGTTTTTTAGTTTACATTTGTGAAGACTAATTAAAAATTAGTATCCTCCGCCCCAGCAGCTGCATCCTACAATTATTAATAGAATGAATAACACAACTAGTAAAGCGAAACCTCCACCAAAACCACAAGAACCACCGTAACTCATATTTTCTCCTCCTTTTGGTTTGAAAACTAATAGGTAGTTGATCATTTTAACTGGTTCGTATTATACATTATGTATATATCCCTTTTTTGAGCATGTCTACATAAAAATAAGTAAAAGCACTCGTTTAAAGAGTGCTTTAAAATGGATACCAAAAGTTTTGAAATACGTTTAATTTTAAATATACCGCAACAATAAATATGAAAATACCGGCAAATAAAGCGATGAAATCTTCACGTTTCGCCTTACTTGTATAAAACCATGTACGTTTATCCTTCTTTCCAAATCCTCTTAAATCCATTGCATTTGAAACCGTATCTATTCTTTCTAGAGAATGAATGATTAGTGGCCAGAAAATTAAAACACGGTTCTTCATACGAACCCATAAACTTGCTTCTCCTTTTTCAAAAGCCACTCCTCTCGCTTCTTGCGCGTGTTTAATAATTTTATACTCAGACTGGATGTCAGGAATATAACGTAGTGCAATATTTATTGCATATGTAATCTTATAATGAATACCAAGTTTACTTAAGCTACTTACAAATTCGCTTGGATCTGTCGTGTAAATAAAAAGAAGTGTAAATGGTAATAACGTAAAATACTTTAATGAAAGTGTAGCTGCATAAAATAATGTTTCATATGTAATCGTTGCATATCCAACATGTAAAAACGCGGTATATGATTCAGTTAATTCAGATCCATGAGTTGGTGTAATAAATAAAATCATGACAGAGTTTAATAAACTAAATGTAAATATGACACTAAAAACAATTAAAATTTTACGAAATGGAATTTTAGCAATGCTGAGTCCGATACACCCAATAATAAATAATATTAGCAACACCCGAAAATCAAAAAACAAAAAAGTAAGCGTCATACAAAAAATAAATAAAAACAATTTCACTACCCCATCCATACGATGAAAATATGTACTATGCACCTTCCTCCCTCCTATTACTGTCTAAATAAAGCTCCATAAATTTTTCTGGACATGCAATCCCACTAAATTTAATAAGCTTGGTTAAAGAACTCTCTCTTAAGTTGGCTCTTTGTAACGTTTCTTGATCGCCTAATACATCAAACACTGTATTATCCGCAATAATTTTCCCTTCATGTAGAACTACTGCACGGTCTGTATATTCTAGCGCGAGATTCATATCGTGAGTGATAACAACAAATGAAATTCCCTTTTTAGCTAGGTTTTTAATAAACGACATAAATTGTTTATAATGATAATAATCTTGTCCCGCTGTCGGTTCATCTAATATGATAAGCTTAGGATTTGTTGTTAATACAGATGCGATTGTTAGTCTCTTTTTTTGCCCATAGCTTAGTGCTTGAATTGGCCAATTACGAAATGGATATAAACCACAAATTTTTAAAATCCCTTCTACTTTATTCTTAATTTCTTCCTTAGAAAAATTATGTAATGTTAATGTAAATGAAACTTCTTCAAAAACAGTAGACTGTGTAATCATATGATTTGGATTTTGCATCACGTAAGATATGATTTCCCCACGTTTACGAATAGACCAAGAACTAATATCTTCACCTTTTAACACAATTTTCCCATTTTTCATTTTGTTTATACCTATAAGACTATGAGCTAATGTTGATTTCCCTGCTCCATTATGTCCTAACAGTGCCACAATTTCTCCTTCATATATTAAAAGGTTTACATTTTCTAATACTTTTTGTTTATTAGGGTATGAAAATGATAAATTCTCCACTTTAAGTAATTCCTTGTTTTTAGCATTCCTTTCTAATATGACTTGTTTCTCCATCCACTCTTTTATAACGTTGCTTACCTTTTCTTTTTGAAGGTTTTCCATTGGATATATTACGTCATTATTACGATCAAAATGTAATCTCTTTAATGCTTCGATGTAAATAGGCTCTCTTAAGCCAATACGTGGTAATATATTTGACGCTAAGATTTCTTTTGGTGTTCCCATCGCAATGACTTTACCTTCATCAATTAATATAACTTTGTCTAAATCCAGTTTTAAAATTTCTTCTATCCTATGTTCGATAATAACAATCGTTTTATTATACTGCTCATGTATATCTTTCATAAGTT
Organism: Bacillus cereus group sp. BfR-BA-01441; assembly: GCF_022663075.1. Taxonomy (NCBI): domain Bacteria; kingdom Bacillati; phylum Bacillota; class Bacilli; order Caryophanales; family Bacillaceae; genus Bacillus; species Bacillus cereus group sp. BfR-BA-01441. The sequence continues at coordinate 23,540 of NZ_JAKUEU010000064.1, read as the reverse complement.
CTATCGTATGTATGGCGCTTAGTGGATCTAAGTTCGCTAATGGTTCATCGAACAATAATATATCCGCATTTGTTGTTAATAAACCAGCAAGAGAAACTGTTTGCTTTTGACCTCCTGATAATTCATGTGGACTTTGTTTATGAAACGTATGCATCTTCACCTTTCTTAATGAGTCCGAAACAATCTTTTTCATGTTATCTTGCTTTACACATTCATTTTCTAAATAAAAAGCTACATCTTCTTCTACTGTCAGACCAATAAATTGAGCATCTTGATCTTGTAAAATTGTTCCTACCTGTTTACTTTGTTCAAAAATACTTCCTTCCCTTGGGTCTTTACCGGCAATTAAAACGTTACCTGTGCTATTCCCTTCGTAAGAAAATGGGATTAGCCCATTTATACAATGAGCTAATGTCGACTTTCCTGAACCACTTCGTCCAGCAATTAGCACTTTTTCCCCAGGGTATATATGAAAGGTAATATCACTTAAAGTAGGCTGCGCAGCATGCCCATATTGAAAGGTGAATTGTTCAAACGAAATAATTGGTTGCATGTTAACATCCCTACTTTTCAATTTTTAAATGTGTATGTTTCTTATTGGATTTCGCCAAACCAATTGTAAGTGGCAATCCAAGTACTAAGAAAACGATGACATCGGAAATTGTTGCTCCTAATACTTGTATAACAATTTTGTCAAATGGTTCTCCCATCACAATAATATCGAATGCCCCAGCAAATATAATAGCAATGACAATACCAACTAGCCCAGTAATTGCTAAATAAGAAATATCCCCCTTGTTAAACGACCCGTTTTTCACACTAAAACCAACTCTTTTTTGAATAAGCCCCATTGAAAAACCAATAATTCCTGAACTAATAACCCATCCCCACCAAATACCCCATCCAGCAATCGTATCTGTTACGGTATGACCGATAAGTCCGATTAACAGTCCTGCCACTGGACCAAATAATGCTCCAAAAACAGTTAATATAGCTAATGCTGGTTTAATAAATGTATTCGGTGCAATAGAAAATCCCCAAAGTCCTAATATCCCGTATAATGCTGCTCCAATACCGATTGCTACTACTAACTTTGTTGATAATTTATTCATGACAATTCCCCTCTCATATTAGTCAACTTTTATTACTCTATATTTAATTTAAAAATGAATTATGCATCGACACTCCCTTTCTATACAACAAAAAAATGACCTCTTACATAAGAGGTCACTTTCTTTCACTTTCAAGAATCCTCTTATCTTTCAAAAAACACATCGTGTCCTCTGCGGAATTAGCACCTTCCTATAAAATTGCATAGGGGTTGCTGAGGTTTCTTAGGGCCGTTCCCTCCACCTCTCTGGATAAGTATTAATTTGTAATTCGTATTATGGCACTGAAGAATGTAAATTTCAACACTTTTCTTACTATTTTTATTTTTTATTAAATAGCACATTTAAATCATTGTATTCTTATCGGAATTATGAAATAATGAATTCAAAATCGTTTCGGGAGGAATGCATTATGAAAGTTATTGGTTTGATTGGAGGATTAAGTTGGGAATCTACATCATTATACTATAAACATATTAATACACTTACACTCTCTCAATACGATCAAAATGCGAAGCTAATTTTATATAGTATGGACTTTGGTGAAGTAACTACTTTATTACAAAACCATCAATATGAAGAAGTGAAAAATGAACTAGTTACAGTTGCAAAGAAAGTTGAAAAATCTGGGGCTGAATGTTTATTAATGTGTTCAAATACTGTACATCTATTTGCCGAGGAGGTAGAACAAGCAATATCTATCCCGCTTCTTCACATTGGTGATGTAAGTGCTAAAGAAATGGTAGAACAGAATATAAAACGTATTGGACTATTAGGAACAAAACAAACGATGGAGCAAGATTTCTATAAATCACGATTAGCGAAATATAACATTGAGACAATTATCCCAAATGACGAGGAAAGAACTTTTATCCACCATGTCATATTAGATGAATTAAGTAGAGGGATCATTTCAGAAACATCTAAAAAAAGGTTATTACAAATTACAAAATCATTAATTCAAAACGGTGCTGAAGGTATATTATTAGGCTGCACTGAAATACCTTTACTCATCTCCCAAAATGATCTTACTGTTCCCGTTTTTGATACTGCTTTTTTACATGCAAATATTGCTGTACAATTTGCTGGATAAGAATACACAAGCATAAAGGTGAGAACCTCTATGCTTGTATACAGTTACGACTATTTATCCCGCTATTTGCAGGCAGTAAAGCCCCACCAATTAAAGTTTTACTTTATTTAAAAGAGATTCAATAACTGCAATCGCTTCTTTTGAACCACCACATTCTAAAAAGCTATCATTAAGTTTTCTTATACCATATTTATACTTTTCATTTGAAAGTACATCTGTTACGGCCTCTTTTAAAGTGTGTACATTAACATGTTCTTTCAATAGTCTATGTGCCGCTTCAAGCTCAGTTAATCTTTGCGCTATCATTGGCTGATCTTTATCATGCGGTATTATTACAAATGGGACATTATAATGAATGGCATCGTGTACACTATTCATACCACCATGTGTAATAAAAACATCTGCTTTATTTAATATTTCTGATTGAGGTACGTATGGAGCAATTATAAAATTATCTGGTGCTTCCTTAATTTTAGAAATATCATTTCTATCACCAATTGCCATTACAACTATCCCATCAAAATCTGAAAAAGTATCAATACAAGTATTAAAGAATGGTTCGAGTCCTTCAAGCAGTGTTCCCATTGAAATATAAATAACTTTCTTTTCTTTAAGTGATTCCAGTGGAAACTTTATATTTGTTTTACGCTTTGAAATACTCGGTCCAATAAAAATGTTATTTTCCCCGAACGATTCGCTATTAGGTTGGAAATAACGACTTGTGTATACGAGACAAACATCACCCTTATTATTCATAAATTGAAGATTATTCTTTGGTTTTACTCCAAATTTATGTTCCATCTGATTTAGTAATTTTTCAGAGATTTCCTCTGGTTGAAATGGCATATCTGCATTTGGATGAAAAGGTAATGTCTTCAAAAATTCTGGCGGAATTAAAAATATAGGTGAGGACACTACACCTGGAACTTGTAAATATTCCTTTACTAACTCTCCTGCGCCAAATATATCATAAATTACGAAATCAAAATTTATACTTTCATATAATTGTTTCGTAATTTCTAATATATATAAAGAAGTTTGAACATGCACATGAAAGAAAGCATTTAACCCAGATGAGGTTTCAGCATCAATAGAAATCTCTTTTAATAGATCCGGATGAGTATGTACAGTAGCTCCTAAATCTTCAATTCTATCCTTAAAGTTTGCCGTTGTAATATAATGTACGTTATCCCCTCGTTCAGTAAAGGCTTTTACTAAATTTAATGTAGGGTTTACATGCCCCTCTGCTGGAAAATTAACTACTAAAATATTTAGCACTTATTCCTCACTCCTTACATTTCACTGTTTTAATTAAGCATACTGTTATTTGTACAAGTAATCTTCCCCTAATAGTCCTAATATGCTTGCTACATTATATTGATAAATAATTTTCAGTCATCAACATAAAAAAAGCATCTACCTATGTAGATGCCTAACCGTGATAAGGAGTGTTCTGTGAGGTTAGAACAAGCGTTTCTGCTTGTCCTATGCTATCAATATATGATTTATTTTATAAAATGTGAATCGTTAATAGAATTATTTTATCCATTTTATATGATCAAATGGATAAAATACCATTTCTACTTTACCTATTATATTTGATTCATCAATAAGTCCAAGTGTATTCCTACTATCTTTACTATGATTACGATTATCACCTAACACAAATAATTTATGCGTAGGAACTTTTATTTCTCTAAAATTTGAAAAACGATTGGATACTTGTGACTTATCTAAATGTATATACGACTCATCACGCTTTTTACCGTTAATAAATACCTCATCCTTTTTTAGTTGTATGTTATCCCCCGATAATCCAATAATTCGTTTCACATAGTAAGTAGGCGCGTCTTCTTTTTTTATAATGACAACATCTCCATGATGAAAAGACGATAAACAGACGTTTACCTTATTAACAAGTATATAATCTTTTTCATTCAAAGTAGGTTGCATCGAAATTCCTTCTACCATACAAAATAAAAAGGACTTATTAATAAAAATAACCCCTATTATAATGAATATGTAGCTACATATGTTCCTCCAATATTTTAGAATAAACAGCTTCATATATACCCCATTTCTAATCTATTCCCAGATAAAAACGCCTCTAGTTTACAGGAATGCTAGAGACGTTTCGTACATTTTAATTCTCTTTAGAGGCATCTGTTTTTGGCGCTTCACCAGTTAATCTCTTATTTTCCAAATCAAAATAAGCATCTAAAACTTCTTTTCCAATATCGGAGTTAATGCCCGATTTATCATTTTCAACCCATGGTACTACAACAGAAAATGCTACTTCTGGATCATCATATGGCGCATATCCAGCCAATGTTAAGTTATAACATTCTCTACGATCACCTTTCGCATTTCGCCCAATTTCATTTTCTCCACCATATACAGTTTGTGCGGTCCCTGTTTTACCAGCTGGTTTATATGGTGCTTTTTGGAATGCTCTTACTCCCGTTCCATCTCCCTCTTGAAATACTTTTCTAAATCCTTCTTTTACTTGATTAATATATTCTTGTTTCATATCGATTCTATTTAAAACAACGGGTTCTATTGATTGTACTACTTTACCAACCTCATCTTTTTGAACGGTTTGTTCTCTAATCTCTTGAACAATTTGTGGTTTCATTCGATACCCTCCATTTGCGATAGTCGAAATATATTGTGCAAGCTGAAGTGGTGTATACGTATCATATTGTCCAATAGAATAATCTAATAAGAAACCAGGCTGATTATCTTTTCTTCCAATTTGTCCTGCGGTTTCATTTGGTAAATCAATACCAGTTTGTACGCCTAGTCCAAATTGCCTGAAATAATACCTCATTTTATCAAAATATTCTTGTTTAATATCTAGTGAACTATTTTTCACATAACCCACGCCAGCAATTTTTAATGCTATATTAAACATATAAACGTTTGAAGAAACTTGTAACGCTCTTAGATCGTCTATATCACCAAAATTTTTCCAAGACTTCTTTTCCTTAGTTCCTTTAAATTTCATAGGTGCATCATAAAAATGTGTTCCAGGAGTTATTGCATTTGTTTCAAACCCTGTTAACACTGTCGCACCTTTAACCGTTGATCCAAGCTCATATGAACTTGTCAGCGTGCCTAAAGCATAATCTTCAACTTCCATTTTCCCGTCTTTTTCTACAAGCCTTTTCCCAGCCATCGATAATACTTGGCCATTTTTCGGATTCATCATCACTACGAAAGCACGGTCTAACATTGATTCTGATCCTTTATATTGTTTTAATATTTTTTCTATGCTCTCCTCTACTTTTTTTTGCAATTCCATATCTATTGTTAAAGTTAAATTTTTACCGCTTTTCCCTTCCGAAACCGTTTCCGTTCTAATAGTATTTCCTTGTTTATCAGCAATGCTTCTTACTTCTTTTTTTGTACCATGAAGTACATCTTCGTATTGCTGTTCGATATAACTTTTGCCGACCCTATCATTTCGGCTATAATCACGCACTAAATAATAATCTAATCGTTCACGTGGCAATCCTTCATCAGCATTTGAAACGTTACCAAGGACAGAACGGAATAATCCATCATTTACATAGATTCTCTCCCAATCAACTGATGCGTCTACTCCTGGAAGGTTCGCTAAATTTTCACTAATCACCGCATATTCCTGTTCACTAACGTCCTTTTTAATAATTTGAGGTGCCATTTGAAAACCTGAGGTCATTTTACTTTTAATAGCTAACACTTCTATATCTTTAGCCGTTAGTTCTTGAAGATTTTTATCTGTAACGCGTTTCCTTTTTAAATCTTCTATTTTTTTGTCTAGCTCTTTTCCGGTAATATCCTTATCTCGGAACTTATCTATTTCTGTTTTTGATACTAAGTCTTGAGCAAGTTCTGGATTTAATTGCATCCAAAAGTCTTTCTTATCAGTCTCAGTTAACTTATCTATATCTTCTTGTGGCATTTCAATAATATCTGCAAGTTGTCTTGCTGATTTTAATATTTCTTCTTGTTTTACACCTTTCACCTTTGTATATGTAATCGTACGTAAAGACTTATTATCAACTACTGGATTTCCTTCACGATCAAATATTTTCCCACGTGGTACAGAAAGGCCCACGGTTGCATTTTCTCTCTTCTCTACTTCATTTTTATATGTTTCTCCATCAAAAATTTGCACTTTCCCTAACTGAATAATAATGCCAGAAAATAATAAAAATACACAAAGGAATAAAATATTTAACCGGAGAGGTACTACTCTACCACTTTTCTTCTCTTGCTTTTTCACCTTGTCATAATCTCCTCCTTACAATATTTCAAATAATAATCACATTTCTATATTAAAAGTAATGTACAATTTCTATACATTGCTTTGTACAAATATTAATATAATGTTTAAAACTTAATAGAAATTAAAACAAAGGTAAAGAAAAGGTAAAGTTTACTAAATTAAATATAAAAAATACCCAATAACAAAAAGCTTAGTTTTCACTAATCGCTTTGTTATTGGGTATTAATTGATTTAAGAATTACTACTAGTGCGTATTGCTATACATTTGTCGTCACAATTAGAAAGAGATTGTTTACTTAGTACTTTCGGTAAGTAAATAGTTACTGTTGTCCCGACACCAACCTCGCTCATGATACTAATTGTCCCTCGATGACTTTCAATAATTTTATAACTTAACATTAATCCAATACCAGTCCCTTTTTCTTTCGTACTATAAAAAGGTTCACCTAATCTCTTAATTCTTTCTTCAGGTATTCCTATTCCTTCATCTATTACATGAATGATGACACCATCATCATTTATTTCTTTTATGTGAATTGAAATTTCCCCACCATTTGGCATAGCTTCGATTGAATTTTGCAAAATATTAATAAATACTTGTTTCAATTGATTTTCTGAGCATTCAATAATTATATCTTTGTCATCCGTAAATAGTTCAACTTGAATATTTTTCATAATTGCTTTTGTATTCATTAACGATACGACATTTTTAAAAATTCGATAAATATTTTTCTTTTCTGTATTTATCTCATCTGTTTTAGCGATTGATAGAAATTCTTGCAGGATTGCTTCTATCCTTTCAATTTCAGAAAGCATAAGATCAAAATATCTTTCTTGATCTTCTTTATTAATTTGAAATAACTGTATAAAACCTTTAATTACAGTTAAAGGATTTCTTACTTCATGAGCCACGCCAGCTGCTAATTGACCAATTGCTGCAAGCGTATCTGATTTATTTAGCAATTCTTCTGTCTTTTTTCGCTCTGTAATGTCGCGTACAATAATCATAATTTTATCATGTAATAATGGTAAGCACCTAGCCTCAAAGAAATCAATACTTCCATTAAGTGTGAGTGGATATTCTACAATTACATTCGTTCCTTTTTCCTTCACTTGATTAATGGCTTCCTGAAACTGCTGTGCTACTGACGTTGGTAATACTTCGTAAAACTTTTTTCCCATAAAAGCTTCTGCGGGTACGTAAAACTTTGTAGGAGATCCTGCCTTGTAATCTATAATTGTGCCATCATCTTCTGTTAAGAAACATAAATCTGGTAAAGCTTTAAAAATTAATTCCAGTTCAGATGTTTGTTGTTTTAACTGCTCTTCTATCGCTTTTAAATGTGTAATATCTACACCAACAGCCCAATAACTATATCCTGTTACAGGAAACTGTTCTGATATATTCGACCACATTATTGTTTTGATTTCACCATTTTTACATGTTAAGTGCATTTCCCAATCTCTGAAATTTTTTCCACAAGTTAAAAATTTCTTTTGTATTTGATGGCGATAATTATGATCAGGATACAATAATTGCAGTGCATTGGGATTTCCAATTATTTCTTCAGCGGTATAACCTGTTACAATTTCGCATTCTCGATTCCACAAAACAAAATCTCCATTATAATCAAGCGCATCGACCATAACAGGCATGTTTTGTAAAATCGTATGTAGTTCCTCCTCTTTCTGAGAAAGCAACGTTGTATTTTTACTTTGAAATACTTTTATTGCACTATCTAAAATTAAACTTGAGAGCATTTCAAAGTATTTTTGACAACTGAAAATTTCACTTTTTTTGGACCATACAACAAAAGATCCTAAATGTTGATTGTATAAGAAAATGGGGATTTCAATCTTTGGAAGTTTACTCTTTTTTATCTCATTCATTCCGAATGAAAAAACACACTCTTTTTCAGCATCAAGAAGTTGATGTGATATGTTAGTTAATTTATAAAATTGTTCTGCCATGGTTTCTATTGTACTCACATCAATAAGTTCCATTAGCCGCGAATTCATTCCTTTTTCACCTCAATATGTAAAATTAATACAAATCTAAAATTCATACTTCTCCATTATACGAAGAAAGCTAGTGTAGGTATATAGCTGTAGAATAATTATTCGAACAAATTTTATTTTTCAATTAAAAAAAGAAAAGAATATATATACTGAATATACCTTTAATTAGTATATATTTCGTTGATTCCTCACTTATTATCTAGATAACTTGAATTCCTCCTTACATTCACTGAATTTTTACTCGAGAGTCATACACGTTACTAATAGCGGTATAAACATGCAATAAGTATAAAGTTCATAAAATATTCACATTTCCCATGAAAAATATAAACATTTATTCCAATATATTCTATATAATAAAATGTAATAAGGCTTCTATGAATCTCATAGAATACCTTACCCCTAATAAAAAAGAAAAAAGAATCCATTTGGATTCTTTTTTCTTTTTTTAATTACATTACATATTTATATAAAGCATGTGCCACACCATGTTCTTCATTTGATAACGTTTCGTATTTACACATTGCTTTTATTTCTTCAACTGCATTTCCCATTGCAATTGATATATTCGCTTTTTCCATCATAGAAACATCGTTTAGTCCATCACCTATCGCTACAGTGTTTTCAACCGGAATATTAAGATATTCTGCTAAAGTATATAATCCATTCCCTTTTTGAGCATCTCGATGATTAATCTCTAAATTGTGCCAATATGAAGATGTAATTGCTAAATCTGTATTATGAAGAAATGTTTCTTTTAGTTTTTTTAATTTCTCAATATCATAAGAAAATGGTAATAGTTTATGCACATGTATATCTGTTTCTACAATTGGTTTACAACTTTCCGCACTATGAAACGCTGTATGCTCAAGATATAATGCTGCGATTGTTTCTAACTCTTTCAAGTCGAAATTTTCTTTTGAATTCTTCACATACTCAATTTCATTACGTACACTCTCTACTCCATAATCCGGTACATACACACCTTTATCAGTATAAAGCTGATAATATAAACCATTCTCTTCAAGATATTCTACAATTTCAAGTGCCTGCATATTTTGAATTGGATATCTCTTCATCATTTTTTTATCTTTATATATAAGAGCCCCATTTTCCGCAATGATTGGACACTCTAAATTAACTTCTAACAATAATCGCTCAATGTCAACAAGAGAACGTCCTGTACAAATTGCTACAACATGGCCAGCTTCTTGACATGTTCGAATTGCTTCTGCATTTTCTTTACTTATCATTTTATTCCCCGAAAGAAGAGTTCCATCTAAATCAATTGCGATTAATTTCATTATTTCTTCACCACTTTCTATAAATACACGAGTTCTAATTAATTATTAGGTATCGTTTTCATACAATCCTCGTGAGGTACTTCTTATTTATAATTTATGAAAAGCGTTTCAGGTCAAGAAATAATTAAAAATAAAATCCAAAGCTTTTCTTTTTAAAAAAGCTTTGGATTTTAAACTATGAATTATAACTAATGTATTTTGTCTCACACATGTACACATTTTTTTCTTCAGTTGGGATATATACTTTAAACTTTTCTAGCCGTTTTCCATAGACATGAATCGTAATAACGCTTTCATTTTTGCTAATTTCAAGAATATGACAATCCGCTGGTGGAATTACTTTATCTGTTTCTCCTTCTCCCAAATAAAGATTTCCTGTATGTGTTAAATAAACAAGTGAATTTCCAAGTTGTTTCGTTTGTATAAAGTTCTTCACCATAATCCTTCCTGAAAAAACGCCTTCTACTCCCCATGTGCCGTCATGGTCATGTAAAGGTGTAGATTGTCCATCTTTCCATACGAGAGCTAGTACTTCAAAACGTTTGAGCGGATCTTCATACAATAAATGTCGTGCATATTGAGTCAAATTGGCCTTCTGTTTATCTAACGGAAGCCATGTTTTCTTTTCTAAAAGTTCTTCTAGTAACTTTTCAATGCCACACACTATTTCTTCTTCAAATAAACCGTTTTCCATAAGATTTGTAACACCTTTAATAAACTTTTGAAATGATTTACTTCCATTACAAGTCAACATAAGAATCCTCCTCTACGTTTTATACAATTCCATATTAAGGTAATTACCGAAAACTCACAATTGAGAAACAAAAAAACAAGATGCAAATGTATGCACCTTGTTAAGATTTTTATTTGGCTTTCAATCGAATAGGTAAGTATTTTAATGTTTGTTCATTTTCCAATATACATTTTTCTAAACAGAAAGATGGAGATAGCTCTATTTTTTCAAAAGCATTTATAAAGGTAGTTAATGCAATCTCAGCTTCTAAACGTGCAAGTGGTGCTCCTAAGCAAAAGTGAGGACCTTTCCCAAAGGTTAAATGCTTTTCATTTCCTGTTCGATGTACATTAAATTGAGAGGCTTGTGAAAATTTTTTCTCATCTAAATTCGCTGCACTAACCCACGCAACAATCATCTGATTCTTTTTCATGAAAGGACCAAATATATTTGTATCCTCTGTAATCCTCCGGGCCAATGTAACAGGAAAGCGATAGCGTAATACTTCCTCAATCGCTTTTAAAATTAAGTTAGGTTCTTTTCTTAACTCTTCATAAATTCCAGGTGAATCTACTAAAAAGCAATAAAAGCTATTAATAATTAAATTTGTAGTGGTTTCATTCCCAGCCGCTAGTAAACCTAATGAAAAGGTTACAATTTCTTCATCGGTTAATCTTTCGCCTTCATATTCAGCTCGAATTAAATCAGAAATGATATCATCGGTTAAATGATATCTCTTTTCCTGAACAATCGGTAGAAGGTATGCTTTGAATTCATGTAATGCTATCCCTTTCTCGGCATCCAGATCATTAAACTTTTCTTTACTATACGGCATAAATAAAATATCAGACCATTCTTTCATTTTTTTACGATCTGTTGTTGGGACTCCTAATAAATCGGAAATAACGGTAACAGGTAAAGGTGCAGCAAACTGTTCAACGATATTAACTTCACTACATTTTTCGATATGTTGTACAAGTTCATCTGCGATAGCCTGTATTCGAGGTTTCCACTGTTCTAAACTTCTTGGAGTAAATGCCTTAGAAACAATGGAACGTACATTGCGATGTTCTGGTGGATCTGTAGAGTTTATATTTATTCTAGTTTCTAAAGGAGGGATTGAGAATTGTCTGCGCTCCCTTCTACTTGAAAATAAGCGATAATCTGATAAAACACGATTTACATCATCATATAAAAAAACATTCCATACATCCTGCTCTTCATCATAATGAACTGGGTGATTATCCCTCATCAAACGATACCATTCATATGGATTCCATAATTCTTCTTTTGTTTTCAGCTTTGAAATTTCATGAACTAAAATAACATTTTCAGGTGAAGCCATAGTTCTTTCCTCCCTTTTCTTTTACAATAAAAGTGATAGGTCGGCAGTCCAAAGTTGTATAAACTATCATATGTTATTTTAACATATACCAAAGGGGATTTTTCATTAGAGAACTTGAGAAATATATAAGGGGGATTTTTATGTACGTTGACATTTTACTACTAGCAGAATTAACGACAGGACCAAAACATGGATATGAAATTAAAAAAAATGTTCAAAATCGTTTAGGTGAAAATTTCGAATTAAATCACAACATGCTTTATCCTGCCCTTCGGCGCTTTGAAAATATGGGTGCTATAACGAAAAAAATACATAAACAAGTCGGAAAACCAAACCGAAATATGTACGATATAACAGAAACAGGAGAAGAAATTTTTTCTGAAATGTTACGAGAGTTTCCCGAAAAACTTGCGACAAACAATACAGAATTTCTTGTTCGTATTGCGCTATTTGAAAAACTTGACTATGAGGATAGAAAAGAGATTTTGACTGTACGTCAAAACGTACTATATAATCAGCTTACTGCTATTCAGTCTCTAGATATTACCTCATCTTTTATTACTGAAGTCATTGAATTTAGTAAATCACGAATTGAACATGAATTGAGTTGGATTACATCACTTATGAAAAAAATATGAAAAAATAACAAGAAAAGTTAAAAACAATGAATGAAAATGATATTTATTATCAATACTATAATTAATAAAAGGGCAACCACGATTTGGCTACCCTTCAAACATTTACACTTCTGGATCGAAAGTTTTGCAATCTGTTTCTTCCGTTGTAGATGCATGTTTACCTTTATGACTTACTACGTAAATTGCCTCTGCACTACATTTATTACCGTTCGCCCAAAATTTACAGTTATTTACTTCACATAAAACGTCTTGTGCCATAGTATCACACCTCCTTGTTCTATTATCATTAACAACATTCGGAGGTATGATACTCTTTGTCATGCATTTTTTATTCCCTTTTTAGCTTTCTTAATGGTTCAATATCTCCTCGTACAATCACATCTATATTTTCAGTTATTTTTTCAATATCAAAATGCCACCATTGAATTTGCAATAATTCTTGAATTATTTCATTTGAAAATCTCTCTTTTATTTTATTTGCAGGGTTTCCACCAACAATTGTATATGGTGCGACGTCTCTAGTCACAACAGATTTAGCTGCAATGATTGCACCATCCCCTATTTTTATTCCGGGCATAATTGTTGTATCCATACCAATCCAAACGTCATTTCCTATAACTGTATCACCTTTATAAGGTAAATCAGACAAACTAGGTGTATACTTCTCCCACCCATTTCCAAAGATATTAAATGGATATGCCGAAAATACATCCATCCGATGATTGGCTCCGTTCATAATAAAGTTAACTCCAGATGCAATACAACAAAACTTTCCAATAATAAGGCGATCTCCAAGAAATTCATAATGATGTAATACTCGATTTTCAAATGTTTCTCCATCTTTTGCATCAAAATAAGAATAGTCACCAACAAGTATATTAGGTTTTGTTATTATATTTTTTATAAATTGAACGTTTTGATTTCCTTCAATAGGGTATTTAACATTTGGATTAGGATTCATTTTGTACGGCACTTCCTTTACCACTTATTTCACTTTCTACCGCTATTACTGGCTTTAAATTGTATATAGGTAAAATAAACAATAATCCAATTATAAAAAGTAAAGCCGTCCCTTCATACATCATACTTAATGAAAACATCTCTTTTAATGAACCAGCTATACTCATCGTTACTACCATTGAACCGGTAAAAAGCGGACTTAAAATACCATTTACACGACCTATAAAATCGGTATCGCTATTTTGAATAATAAGCGTATTAATACCAATTTGGATACAAGGAAGAGCTAAACCACTAAAAAGCTGCGCCGTAAGTGTCACCCATAAATTTGTAGAATATCCTATAATGCCAATACCAATTGCTTGACCAAGCATACCGATAATTAACATCTTTTGCGGAGCAACATTTTTCGCAAATACCATTGCTAATGCTCCGCCAACAATCATTCCCGCACCATTTACTGTTAGTAGCCACTGTAAACTCTCTTTTGATAATCCTAACTGCTCAGTCACAATAAATATACCTAATGGCTGAATTAATCCTATACCTAGTCCTGCAGCCATAAAACAAAGCCCTAGCAAAGTTAATGTTTTTTTCTTTTTGACATACTTAATACCATCCTTCATCTCCTGCAGCAGAGTGATATCTTTCTTTTCTACGTCGTTTTCAAGATCTTTCGGAAGAAATAACAATACAACTGCCGCAAGTAAAAACGAGATACCTGTTATGATGATTGAAATATAAATTCCAAAACTATGAAAGATAAATGTCCCTAGAATTGGTCCTAATACCATAAATATTGCAAATATCGTTTGATATATAGACATCGCTAATTGAATTTGTTCCGTTGATAAATGTTGTTTAAACAACTTCATTCCAGATGGTTGTGAAAACTGTGAAAGGATTGCAGAGATGAGTGTCACAAAAAACACAATTTTCCACGTTCCAAACATAAGCGTAATTAATACAGCGAATACTGAAATGGAACTTAACGTTTCACACCATATCATTGTCTTCTTTGGCTTCCACCTATCAGCAAAGGTACCGCCAATAAATGAAAAAATAAAAATTGGAGCGAATTCAGCAACTGAAATCATAGAAATAGCAAAAGCATCACCTTTTGTCATTTCCATTACATATAGTAATACCGCAAAGTTTCGAACCCATATTCCTATTTGTAAAAATAATGCTGATGCTAAAATTCCTTGTACAAACCGATTTTTTAATACTTGTGATACCCCATTGTTTTGTTTCGTTACTACATTTGTCGACATAAAAAAGCCTCCTATTTCATGTTCTGAACAGGAGGCAGCACAAATCATATAAAAAGACTATATATTCGCAGAGCGAAATACATCCCTTTTCTATAAATGTACAGACTAACCCTATTCAGAAGAATATTTCGTTTTTTAACGAAGATCTCTTACAAATAGAATTAGTTGATCATTGGGATGTCTTCACCCTTCCGTTTCGAATTTAAATAACACATACATACTCTATGTAAATCATTTTCGATGTATGCATGTCTCCTTTTAACTATTCTAGAAAGTTAAAGGTAATTCCTCTAAAGAACGCATTAAATAGTTCCCTTGCCATTTAATTTCTTCACGATTCCCTTTTATTTGTAGTTCAGGCATTCGATTAAACAAAGTAGTAATAGCAATCTTTGCTTCTAACCTCGCAAGTGGAGCGCCTAAACAGAAATGGCTACCATGACCAAAGGCAATATGACGATTATTTTCTCGAGTAATATCGAATACTTCTGGGTTTTCAAATACAGTTTCATCACGGTTTGCAGAAGCTAAGGCAATGACAACCATATCTCCTTTTTCGATTGTTCGGTCGTGAATTTGAAAAGGTTCCGCTGCCCATCTTGCAGTTGTAACCTCAACTGGAGAATAATAACGCAATCCTTCCTCAATAGCCGAATCAATTAGTTTTGGATTATCTTTTAATAACTGTAATTGATTTGGATTTTCAAGAAGTGCTAATACCGTATTTGTAATTAAATTCACTGTCGTCTCATGTCCTGCGACAATTAATAGCATTATCATTGAATATAGTTCCCGAGCGCTAAGTTTATGCCCTTCACTCTCTGCAAGTATTAAAGCACTCACCAAGTCTTCTTTTGGCTCTTTTCTTTTAATATCAACTAAATATTGAAGATATGTAATAAATTCAGATAGTTGTTTTTCAGTCTCTTTTATTTCTTCAGGTGTTTCTGGTGATGCAATAACAGCATGAGACCAAATCCTAAATTTCGCTTGATCTTCTTTTGGAATACCGAGCATCTCGCTTATCACAATAATTGGTAATGGAAATGAATAATCATCCACAAGATTTAATATACCTTTTCGCTCTATATCACTTATCAAATCATCTGCTATTCTCTGAATTCTTCCGTCTAATTGTGCAATCATCTTCGGTGTAAAAGCTTTTTGAACTAAAGATCGTAAACGACTGTGGTTAGGTGGATCTGAATTTAGCATATGTGTTGTTAAGTGGTCACTATTATCAACGGAAAGATACATGTTCTTTATATCTTGAGAAAACACATTTGTCCAATCTTTTTTTAAACGATTATCTTTTAAAAGTGGCAGAGCATCTTCATATCTAGTAATGAGCCATTCTTTACCGATTTCAACTTGGTTTACAAATAATATAGGTTGTTTTTTTCGCGATTCTTTATAAATTTCATACGCATCTTCTTTAAACTGAGCTGAAGCTAAATTAATGCCATCCTCTATGCTTAACCCAACTTTGTTTTTCATTGACATTGTATTCCCTCACTCTCATTTGTTTTTGAAAACCAACCAACATATGCATTATACTCTAATAAAAACGTGAAAATTGTAAATTTTTAATCAAAATCTTACTTCGTATATTGAAAAATAAAAAAGTGAGAGAGTACAATCGTTTTACTCTCCCACCTCTCTTTATGCGAAGCACATAAAATTACTAATTTGTTGATAGCGATAACTTACTTTACGACGACGACCACCTTGCCAAGTGTAACCTGATACTCCGTTTCTTCTCACTTCAGTCGGAAAGAACCATAAATCCCTTCCAAAAGGTCCAGGACGATGTAAACGTAAATAGCCCCATCTTCCTAAACAGTTACACATCCATGATTTCATATTGCCTGGTTGTGCCGGAGAAGCAAATGTAGACGGTAACGATGGCGCTTGTGACGGTGGTGGTGACGTTGGAGCATCCTCCGCATCATCTGGTCTGTAATCTTCTTGTTCAATATCTCTCACTTCATTTGTAGGTTCATACCCGTAGTTTTGTGGATTATAATACATCGCTTGATCATATGGATAATTTTGTTGGTTATACATATTAACAAATCACCTTCTTTTCATTCATTACCTTTATCATTCATATGTGATATGCCCTCTCTAGGAAGCTTATGTATAGCCCAAATTCAACTTAAAAAGCTCGTATTATTAAAAATACGAGCCTTTCAAAAATAGAATGTGTTTATTATTTCCTTAACTTCACACTATAAAAACTCATTTCATCTAACGAACCTTCAAATTCAAATACTTCTTGTTTAATTAATTGTTTCAAGCGATATTCTAAGAAGGTATCTCCAACCAATTGTTCAACAAGACCAAGTGCTTCACCAATTACTCTAGGAGCTTTGAGGAACTCTCGATCAGCACCCACACTTTTCGCGCATTCAATTATAAATTGATCAAAATAATCTTCTTGTACAAAATGCACTTCATTTTCTTTCCACACTCTTAAACATTCTATGCTTTCCGATAATCTATCCCACTCATGTTCAAACTTCATGCGCTTCTCTTCAGTTAAATAAGGTAACTTTATAAAACTTTTTTGGAATAGAGCTAAACTTTCAGGTGGTAATTCTCCCGTTCCACGAATATCATACTCTTGTTTTAATATTTCTCTACTTGCTTCAGACGTATTAATAACTCGAATGTTTTTCTTATCCTTTAATTGTGCTATTACAAAACTTAGGCCTACATGTTCATGTGCATTATCAGCCTTCCAAATTGTAATAGGTGTTTCAACAGGAATAGTATGTAGTTCTTCTATAGTTGCTATAAATCTTGATAAATATTCTTCTTCAAAATAACTATCATAAGCAGTTAAGTTATTTATTAACCACTCCTGTCTTGCTAGTTGCCCCTCATTCGTATGCAACCTATATATCGGTCCAATTGAAAAAAATTCCGAAAAAGCAACAACACTCTCTTCAAATAATTCTTCTTGACTTAACATATATTTTAAGCAACCAGCCGTTGAATCATCAAAAGCAATATGTACGTGCGTACTGTCTTTTACATTCCTTTTATAAGTAGGATTACTTGTTAATTGTTTCGGAATATCCATCAAATTTTTAATTGTATCTTCACTATAGTTTTCTTCTAATAAGTTTAACTTTATGAGAATACTTTGAAGTAAATCTTTAGCCTCATCTTCGTACATATCCTCTACAGCATTTTTAATTTTATCTATCACACAAATCCCTCTATTCATTTCAAAAATAACGTAGATTATAGTGTATCATTTTAGTATAGTTCTTTAAAGTCAAATCCAGATTACTACAGCAATCTGGATTTTCAACAAAAGCTCTCCTTATATTTTTGAATTGCTAAATATTTTTACTTTGAAAATCCTTGTATCTAAATGTATAATTATATAAAAACAAAAATATAGGAGCTATATTTATGGATAAAGTACTTACAAATTATAAACATTACTTAAAAAATTGGAGATTTATATTTATTTGCATACTACCTGCTATTGCCTTATTCGTTACTTTCGATGTCATCTTTGAACTACTGTTTCATCAAAATTTCTACTTATCTAACTTAATTTCTGCTATCATATTATTTTTAATATTTATTAACGTTAAAGATAAATTTAAAATTAAAGGCTAAAAAACACTATTTCAAAATAGCCCTTTATTATTGCATCCTACTATAAAATAAGGCTCATAGTAGATTTTCATAAAAAATAAGAGCACCCTGCAATTAGCTGCTCTTATGTGATTAGAGGTTTTTTCTGAGTATTAAGTAGGACACGAAGATCTTGTCCTACTACATAATATATGCTTGTGCTTATTATTTCGTGCATGTATTAAGCAACATGTTCAGGTACTTAATATATGCACAGTCATTGCTAAAAAATCTACTCAAAATTTCACTGCACAATTTCATATTTATAAATTAAAAAACATCCTCAATGGATGTTTTTTATCTAAAGATTTTAAGCTTCCATAAACTTAGCCGGTACACCAATTTTTTCAACTACAGAAGATATATTAGTAGGATTAATCATTACATTTTCAATACATACTAATTTATTTTCTAATATCCCATTCTCTGTAGTAATAAGTTCTTCAAACCGATCTAAAGTCATTGAGAATTTATGTTCACTTCCACCATTCATACTAACTTTTACATACTTCATAGTGTCACCGCCTTTCATAATAATTTACATTTCGACAAGAAGGCGCTTACATCCTTTTTATTTACCTCTTAGATTTCTCACGTTTATATATATTTTGAGAACGGAAACTACTATTATTCACTCACAAAATTATTGCTAATAAGAAAGATAAAGATAAAAATGCACAAAGTGGAATATATAAACCGGTATCCATTCTTGCAAAGTGCGTATCTTTTTGTCGTTTAAAGATACCAAAATAGTTAAATTCACCAATTACTCTAATAGAAAAGACGATCATACAAATCCAGGAACCGACTTGAATAATAACATTAGGAACTGCAAAATGAACAATATTTGCTTGTTGCAACAAAATTATTGCTGCCATACTTAATAATAATGCAATGACCAATGTCATTCCGGCACGAGGTGTAAACGCCTTTTCCCCTGCTTTAGTTGGAATAACACTATTTGTCCCCCAATTACCTCCGAAAGCCCAATATACATGTAAAAAACTAACTAAGAATAATATACAAGCAGATATATATGTAATGATAAGCATTTTATCCTCCCCTTATTTCATTTTGGTTCCCACCTATAAAATATGCTGTTTCCCCCACATTAGCAACCTTCATTTCATTACATAAAAAAACCGTAATGATTTATCAATATTAAGATAAGTCATTACGGGGTTATTAAACCTCATTATGCATTATACCTATTTCTTCGGCGTTCCATCCTTGTTTGACCTTGAACTGCATTTTCTTTGTATGGATCTATTTGCTCTGTCATTTCATATGTTGCAACTGGTTCTTCGTACTTATACTCATGGATCTTTTCTGGCATTTTACTTTTAGATTCTTTCCCACCAAACTTAAATAGTTTCATCTTTAATTTCGGCAATCTTGGAAGTCGAATCTTAATTGATAATCTTTTGCGTTTCTTTTTTGGTCCAAGTAGATTTATATTTTCTTGCTTATCTTTCTCTTTGCGGTGAATGAACATCGCAAGTAATCCTCCTAATACAAGTCCTCCAATTAATAGTAATATATATACATAATGGCTTGTCATTAAACTCGTTATGCGTTCAAGTATGACTAACGACTGTACTTCTTTTATATCCCATAGTAAAGCGGCCCATAATGAGAATAAGCCCAAAGTAAGTCCATATGTACGAAAACGGAATAAACATGGAATTAACGCGACACATGCAGCAATTTTCGCATTTGCTATGATTGAGCTTGTTGCAATATCTTGATGCCAAATAACTAACAGTAGTGTTATAAATGGCGCATACGCTATCCAACTGCATATACGTGAATACATCTTTTTAGCAAAATAACTACCGAAACTAGTAAAAAATAAAAGCCCTCCAATATATATAGATTGTTCTAGAGGGATTTGCTTTGTAAGTCCTGCAATTGGAAAGAGGCCGCTCAATAGCATTAAGAGCACATCTAATTTCTTCACAATTCCCCATTCCTTTCAAATTTTTTCAATTAATAAAAATCGTTTTTCCATATGAAATAGTTTTTGTATTTCTAAAAAACATATTAATCCTGTCTGCACATAAAGTAAATATGTAAACGAAAAGATACTTGACAAAGGATATCCTTATTTACATAAAAAAATGACAAATCCTGATCGATATAACGAGCAGGATTTGTTTACTAGTATTTAAAGTAGAATAATTGAATCTTTCTTTTCTACTTTTACTACATCTACATCCAATTCATCATCAAATTCTTTAAACTCTCTTGCATCTATGTCAGTAATATAACTCTTTATTACTTTTTCCATATGCATGGAATATGTAATGTGTACATTCTTTTTCGAAAGCATACTAGAATTACAGCACATGTAATGTATCATTTTAGCGATATAATCCCTTTCTACAGGTTTTACACCCAATGGTAAAATTTCAAGTATATATCGCTGAAAAATCCCACTACAATTAAGTGAATATTCACCAGTGCTATAATACATCCCTTTTTGATCTGTATATAAGCCAATGCTATCTAGAGCATCATCAGATTCTATTACACCGTAACTTGGTACATCAAAACCTGTATTTATTCTAATAATATTTAAATTTGGAACCTTTAACACCTCTGGAACAATATCAGGTAAAATATCTGTATTAATTTCTTTATTTTGTAACTCTTTTATCCAATACCTTCTCAAATTTGCATCTACAATGAAATAAACTTGTTCATTTTGTTCTTTTGCATATTGTACAATTTCCATTAATGTTTCGGAAACATATTGTTTAAAAAGAGCTCCCATATCATTTCTCTTTGATGGTTGTGGTAAAAATGCATTATGTTTATTTATATTTAATAATACGTAATCAATCGTTTGCCATTCTGTATTCCCATATAATTTATATAAAATTTCTTTTCCTTTTATTTTTGAAAGAATAGGTAAGAAATCAAATTTCGATATTCGTTCAATTGATAAATTAACATATATACAAGGTAAATTTATCTTATTCCAACTACGCTTCAAAAATCCTTTTTGCTCTAATAAACTAAAAACACTATTTACAATTGTTTTACGAGATACACTTTGGCCTATAAATAAATTAATAAATGTTGAAATACGGTTTGCTCGTGCAAATCCCTCTCTAATGATTTGTTTTGGATCAATTTTTTCTCGTCCATCACAATTTTTCAATGCGATTAATGCTAATGTCGCATCACTGCGCTCGCCCGCGGTAGCATAGACAGCTTTCGTAACATCATCTACAAGATTTGTTTTATATTTTTGGCAATATTGCATTTTATATGGATTTTGTAACACCTTTTCAATATTGTATCTCACAATCTTTAATAACACTGGAAAATCTGTATTCAATACATAAGAATTTTCACCAACTTTAGTCAAAACAATTTGACTCTCAAGTAATGTTTGTTCTATTTCCAGCACTATATTTTCAGACCAAACTTCTAATGTTAATGTCTCTAATCCTTTTGGGGCAAATAAAGGAAATAATTCATTTTTGTTATTTGTAGCTACCTTTTTACATTCTGGAAGTATTGTGAAATAAGAGAATTTACGCTGAAATTCTTTAAATAAATACTCTCTTTCCTTTACTGTTATACCCGGTTCTATTTTAGTACCTTGAACTTTATAAATTCTCTCATTGTATGGAAATAACACCCTTTTATTTTCTCCTACAATATAATCTTTCGGATATTGGAGAATATGGTCTAAATCCACCTCTCCCCCTATTTGAAAATCATCTTTTAAATTTCTAAATATCTTAATCCATTTCATGCCGGTTGTAGCTTGTTGTATTTTTAGTTTTACAAACCGTATTTTTTTATTATTTGACGCAAACTCTGAGGTAGAAATCAATATCATGCCTCGTTTCCGTCTTAAAAGTAAAGGAATATCTGGGTGATTATATTCTTGATATTAAGAATGGTTTTATGAGCGTTTCGTAATAGTATGTTCTAGTTGATTCTGGCTATTATTGAGGCAGACATATCAGCGATAATTTATGTCTATTTTGTATAGGTGTTAGCAAGTTCGTTTGCAAACTTGTTAGCACTTTTTTGTTCAGATAATACACATACTCCTTCGTATATACTGTATGTTTAATGTTAAATTTGTCTAATTATATAACATGGAAATTCTACATAATTTTATTAAAAAGTAAAATACTAATACTTGTTTTAATACTTTACTTCAAAGCATTAAAACAAATTTACTAACTACGGAACAAGGAGGCATCACTGTGGACATTCGTGAAGGATTAATTCCAACAGCTCTAGGTACAGCAGTGACAGCAGCAGGTTACGCTCTTAAACAAACTCGTGGAACTAATAAAATGATTGCAAATACAGTATTTGGTTTTGGTTTAGCTCACGTCGTTTTAGGTGTAATCGACCTTGTTGAACATCGTCGTTAGAACGAAAGGCAAGCATTGGTATATGCTTGCCTTTTTGGTAGTGCATTTATTATTCATTTTTCAAAGTATGTTTGTATGACATAATCATTATCAATGAAATTAAATAGATACTTCTGAAAGAAATCAATTATATCGTAGCAGGAGTTATATTTACAGCTGTAATTTTACAAGTTGAAATAGCAAACCTAACGGTTGTAGTTGGATTTATAGGTAATGTACCTAGCACTATACCAAGTCCCGTTTGTTCCACGTTAAAATCTGCTGCAATAGAACCATTACTTGCTAAAAGACTTACTGTAGATCCAATAAACACATCCAATAATTGTCTAATTGGTCGTTCACGACATTCACACTCACATCCTACATCGACAGGTGGAAGTAATATTATAGGTGGTCCCGGTGGTAAAAATCCTACCCCTGTTACATCAGAAATATTAACCACGAAGGTTGTGGGGCCGTCTGTAACTGTAACTAAAAAATCATTTACAGAAGTGATAGTAAAGAGAAAGAAAAGTGGGGGCGTGTTGGGTGTGTCTGCAATGGTGCCGAGAATCACAGTTTCTCCAATAAGTTGTTGTAAGACGCTTTGCATAGGTAAAACACAGCAATCACACAGACAACCTTCAGTCCCTCCCGTTGGACCTGTTATCCCTGTCGGACCCGTTACTCCTGTTGGACCTGTTATCCCTGTTGGACCCGTTACTCCTGTTGGACCCGTTATCCCTGTTG
>NZ_JAKUEU010000063.1:0-29947 GCF_022663075.1 Bacillus cereus group sp. BfR-BA-01441 | reverse complement strand
CCAGTAGGCCCGGTGTTACCAGTAGGCCCGGTGTTACCAGTAGGCCCGGTGTTACCAGTAGGCCCGGTGTCACCAGTCGGTCCAGTGAATCCAGTACTTCCAGTCAGTCCGGTATTACCAGTGGGTCCAGTGAATCCAGTACTTCCAGTAGGCCCAGTGTTACCGGTAGGTCCGGTAGGTCCAGTAGCACCCGTTGAACCAGTGGGACCAGTAGGAAATTGAAAAGGTGGAACAGGTGGGAGTGTAGGTCCTATTGAACCCGGATTTAATGCAGCGGAGGATAAAAACTCGTCCAATATAATTCACCTCAAAAAAATCGTTTTACTAATAGTAAATGCAATGATATAGAAAAGTGAAATAGACAAGCGGTTAAATTTATGAAATTTAACAAAATAGTTATTTTAATCAAAAATAGCACCATGTGCCCTAATGGTGCTATTGGACCAAGAACTATATTTTTAATTTTTTAAAGTCCATTTAAGATATGAATTTTTTAATAAAAAGTGAATCAATTTTATCGAAATTCTTATTTGATATCAAAAATGTATATCATTTATCCAATAAAGATATTCGTTATCTCTTTATTATCATCATAGTCACCTGAAATATGTGCACCTATAAATGGAGTGCCATGCACCTTATTTTTAGAAATTACAAAGTTAAATTTAGAATGATTATCTAATGTACAAGTTATATGATAATCATCATCAATTTCGTAAATGTCTAAAAGCGTAGCTGCAAAGAACATTTTTAACATCCCTTTCCATATTCTGAATATAGAAATACCTTATTCTTTATGTAAGGTAATGGCTTATGCTAATAACACAGTTTTATACAAAATCCTTATTTTATAAAAAACGAAAAAGAGCACGCATATAAGTATGCTCTTTGACAAGAAAGGGTGATTCCTGTGAGTGGATGCCTTCATACAATATAACATATGCTTGTCCGATTAAAAGGTGAATGATTTATTTTGTCTTATTAAAATTGGATATAAAAAAGAGCACATTCGAACAGTGCTCTTTCTCGGAGCGTTATTTATTTATGAAGGTGAACTGCCCTCTCAAAATAGTATATGTAATTTTGAATAGAGTAGTGTTTGTACAAAAAAGGACCAGATAAATTTAATGGGAAAAGTGATAAAAAAATGTTATTTGATCAAAAGAAAAAAGAGCACATGTTGATATGTACTCTAAGATAATCATTTTAATATCTATTCAATTGTTTCTTTTGTATCAGGTGTATCAAATTTATCAATCAGCTTAAATATTACTTCTAAAAGAATTGTAGATAAAATTGCAAAGGTTAATACAGCATGTGGTGATAATTGCACTGCTGTGAAATTAAGTTTTGCTAGCCAAAAATATCCGACATACATTGACAGGAATGTACTAACAATTGAAATTGTAAATCCTAAGAAACCTAATTCTTTTAGCTTTTCTTCAGATAGTTTAAATACGCGTAATAAGAAAGAGAAGATGATTCCAACTATGAAAAATCCAATACATAAAGTCAATAGTGACATTATACTTGGGTATTCAACTTCATCAGGCATCCATTGTTTCATTCCTACAATTATGGCTGTAGGTAGTACGATAGGCATTAATAGTGGTGATACTATTAGAAAAATTGCCAATACTCTATTGATGTTGTTTGTTTCATTGTTGTTTTGATTATTCATAAAGCCTCCAAAAATAATTTTAAAATGATTTCCTAGTGGATTCTAGCACAAAAGTGTTAGCAAAGCCACAGTTAAAAAAGTGGATTTAAACAAAAACGCTGTTTTGTTAGAAAAGGAGAATGAAAATGGAAGAAAAATTAGTTTATGAAAATACGCATGGTGATCATTTGGATGTAGGAGGTGCAATAGAACACTTCTATGATAGTTTTCCTAGTAAGTGGGGACAAATGGTAGATGATTATGATGAGAAAACTAGTCATCTTGATAATTCACATGAGTGCATTGTAGTTATGGAAAATGGAATGAAATTAAGAATAGAGATTTTCCTGGATGATGATGCAGAAGACACTGAGGATGAGACGTGGATTTGTAAGGCGTATCAAATATTTTAATAAAAACTTCATTTTAATAACTTAGGAGGATGAATGATGGTTGTAGAAGCAAAAGTAACATTTGAATTAGATGAAGAACAAAAATTACAGTTTCAAAATGTAAGAGAAAATGAAGGGGAACAAGAAGCATTTTACTTTCTAGAAGAATTGATAATGAAAGGAATTGATTTGGCTGAATTTGTAGAGATGGAGTACAAGGATAAAAAATAACATTTCAGTCAAATCGAAAGGGGAAACTGTAATGGAAGTAGTGGAGATCGAAGGCCAGTTATCAATATTTAATATGGATGAAACAAAAAATAAACTATACGAAGTCTTGGGAACTAACGGCTATCATTGCGAGATTAGGAGTTATTACCTACACAACGATTACTTGGGTGAGGTTAAATACTTTTACGTTAGAACGACTGATGACATGATCATCGACATGTGTTTAAGTGAGTTTCCTGAAGTGTTTACGGTGTATAAGGGATTCAGTGAAATTGATATCAAGAAGATATACAGAGGCAGATTACAATAAAAATTTCATTTTGTAGAAAAACGCCAAAATAAAACGAGCACTTATAATAGAGCACTCGCTTAAAAAATATTCTGTGTATTGGGGTTATGTTTGTAAGTTATGAACCAATGAATGCCTGAAAAAAGGTTCAAGATAGTTTATTCATTTTAAAGTAAATGGGTACCTGTACTGCAAAAAGCAGCTAGCAAAAGCTAACTGCTCGGTTCTCCAAGGGGAAACAAGGAGAAAGTAACTTAATGGGTTGTTTGTAGTATTGACGGAATATTGAGTTTTATTCAGGGGGGTTACTAATTAAGTAGGTTACATGAGAAGTCCTATTAACATCCAGGCTGCCCCGATTAGAACTAAAGTTTCAAATGTAATCCAAAATTTTCTTTTTTCTGGTTTTTGAAATTCTTTAATTACAGAGAATAAAGCACTGATTCCTACAAGAGTGAAAAGAGCAATTCGGATTGTTTCAGTCATTTGCATCACCACCTAATATTTTAATAATTTAATTATATACTAATTACCATTTTATAGAAACTCAACAAAATAATCCTTTTAATAGAAAGTGAGGTTAGGAGAATGAAACCCTTGAAGAAAAGAAAAATCAGAAAAGCTATTACTCGTCGTGCAAAAGATGTGGAGAAGTATCAAGTGAATAAAGCTTGGAGAAACATTTTTGTACAAGCTGGTATTTTAAAGTGAATGCAAACAGAATATAGTCCGGCTAGAAAACTAGAGGACACCAATTCATTAAAGCAGTAATTAAAACTGTTTTAGGAAGGGGTGTCCTTTTTATTTTAAAAAGGGAGATGGGGAAATGCAGGGGTTAAAGGATCAGTTACGTGAATGGAAAAAGCAATCGAATCAAGCAAAGAAGAAAAAAAAGAAAAAACGAAAAGAGAAATTTAGCACTCGTGAAATTGAAGAGTTAATGGGGATTCATGGACCACGTTATGAACGCAGACGTGGAGCAATAAGACAAAAGTAATTTAAAAATAAAAAGGAGTGGTCTTACATGACTAAACAATTATCTTTCTTACCAAAAATTGATAGAACAGCGACACAAGAGGAATTAGAAGGTGTGTTGGAAAGTGTACGTATGCATAGACAATTTGGGATGATGCGTAAAGAAATGAAAGTCACTCCTTCTTATGAAATACGTGAGCACGGTCCTACACATACAGTTGGTAAGCAGTTAGAAGATGTTGCTATAGCAAATATTCAACAAAGTAAACGAGAAGAGTGGCTTGAAAGAATGTCAGTACGTATCGATCAGTTTCTAAATCGATTAGGAAACGGACGTGCTGGAAGTATTCAAAGGGATATTATTTATAAACGTTATTTAGAAGAAGAGGACGTATGTGATTACATGGTTTATAACGAAATAGGAATGTCGGAGCGCACTTATCGACGTTGGAAGTATAAAGCGTTTTATAAACTTGCTTTTGCACTTGGATTAGAGGTTTACGAGACAGAAGAAAAAGGAGGTAATGAATAATGAATTTCGTTCAGCCAATACGTGATCCAGAGCAAATACAGCAGCTAAAAGATTATTTTAAGGAAAAGAGCTTACGTAATTACATTCTCTTCATTATGGGAATCAATACAGGTTTGAGAATCTCGGACATTTTGAAATTGAAGGTAGGAGATGTCAAAGGTAGTCATATATCTATGAGAGAAAAGAAAACAGGGAAACAGAAACGAATACAAATTACTGCAGCATTGAAAAGAGAACTTAAATGGTTTATTGAAGAAAGAGAAGACAATGAATATTTATTACAAAGTAGACAAGGGAAGAATCGTCCAATTGGGCGTAGCATGGCATATAAGATATTGAGTGGAGCAGCGGCAGAGTTTGGATTAGATGAAATAGGTACACATACGCTTAGAAAGACGTATGGTTATCATATGTACATGCAAACAAAAAACATAGCATTACTTATGGAGATATTCAATCACTCGTCAGAGAAGGTCACGTTACGTTATATAGGAGTAAACCAAGATGCAATGGATAAAGCAATGACTAGGTTTAAAATTTAATCATTGCTTATTTCTTTTTTAGTCTAGGGGCATTGCAGCATTTTGGAAAAAAACTACGCTAAGAGTATGCAAGATTTTATACAGTTCCAGTAACAAACAAGAACCCTAAAACCGCGCTAGGATAGGAATGTATAAAAAAATGTATAGGCCCATAGAACAAAAAAGAAGGTTCCTTGGTTAGCATACGGTTTTCTCTTTTCATTGCTACCGATAATGAGACGTTATGAAAACCTTATAAGAATATCCTATAAAATCAAAATTACACAACATATCATTCTTTCTCAATGGTATAATAAGGAAAAAAGAGGGAGGCTCAATGAATTTTCTTATGCAAATTTTTGATGCTATATTTAATATACTGTATGACTTTTTTTCAAAGGGAATTTGGATAGTCCTGTTCTTCTTTTTCTTGAATAAATTGTACGAGAACCAAAGATTGGAGGCAACATCACGTGTGATTACTGCCGTTCTTCTTGGACTTTATCTCTTATACATTATTTTAAGACTACTAAACTACTAACTTATAAGATGAATAAATTGATATAAATCAACTTCCAATAATAGGACGTTATGTTAACCTCACATGAATAAGATATGCAAAACGAAACTGTAATATATATCTAGCCTTTATGTATGGTAAAATTTTCTGCAAAAAGGAGTTGTTATTAATGCTGGAATATGATCGTAACCTCCCTTTAGACTTTCAAGAAATTTCAGCTGTTGTTTATAACAGCCATACAGTTAAAGATATAAATTATTTAAGTCCATGTGGCGGAACAGTTCCTGCTTATTTAGTGGTTCCAAAAACAAGTACTCCTTCACCAGCAGTTATCTTTATGCATCCAGGACAAGGTAATAGAAAAAACTTTTTAACAGAAGCTGAGAAATTAGCTTTAAATGGTGTCTTTTCTCTGTTAATTGATGCACCTTTAGTACGTGGTACAGCTCCAAAAACCCCTTCCACAGAGCAAGAATTGCATTACATGGTAGAAGCAATGACTGATATTCAAAAATATATTCAAACAATACTCGATATTAGAAGAGGAATAGATTTACTATCTACTTTTAATAATGTTGATTCAAAACAAATTGCTTATATTGGGCATAGTTTAGGTGCTACTTGGGGAGGTGTCCTTGCGGGAGTTGAAAAACGTATTAAAACATATATTTTGATGGCAGGTTTTTCAAGTGTATCTATGTGGCATATAACAAGTGACCATCCTCTAGCAGTATTAATTCGGAATATGTTATCAGAAGAAAAATTCCATTCATTTATCTCAGCACTCGAACCCTTAGATGCTATTCACTACATAGACAAAGCTGTACCAGCATCTTTATTCTTTCAATTTGCTTATAATGACGAATTTGTATCAAGAGATCAAGCGAATAGTTTTTATACAAATGCAAATCTACCTAAAGAAATTATCTGGTACGAGACAGATCATCTCTTTACAGCATGTGATACTGCTTCTGAAGATAGGATTAAATGGCTATTCAAAAATTTGAATTTAAAACTAAATAAACAATAATTTTACTTCCAATAATGAGACGTTATGTTAACCTCACATGTATAGAATATACAGCAAAATCAAACAACATATCATTTCTCTTAAATGGTAAAATGGGGAAAAAGGAGGCTCTAAATAATGCCTTTAGAAAACTCTATGTATTACATAGGAGTTGCTATTATTTTAGTAATCATCGGTGCACTGTTTGGCGGGATTATACGTATAATTCGGCATACCAACAATCGCAAAAAACAGGATCCAGTTGAACAAAAGTTGGATAAGGTTATTCAACTGTTAGAAAAACAAAATAAAGATTGACCCTCTCTCTAAACAGAAGGGGTTTGCTGTTTATTTTGAAGGGAGTGTAAACCTTTGAACAAATATCAAAAAATTTCCCTCATGGTCATGATAGGACTTCCTGTTTTTTTTCTCATTCTGTCAGTAATTACAAACAATTGGAGATTCTTTTTTTGGAGTTTACCACCGAGCTTTATATCTGGAATGACAGGCTATTTTGTAGCAAAAAACTCCTCTAAAGATATGAATAAAAATGTATAGTAAAGGCTTTATTTTTAGGTAAAACAACTTCCAATAACGAAAATTATGTAAATAAGCTGTCCACATGGGCAGCTTATTTTATTTTTGTCTTAGCTTGTTTTTCAAAATATTAGTGGTATCTCTATACGGTTACTCATAATTTTCGTACTGTGTAACTCAAAAGAGAAAGTGAAATGAAATCAAGGATACCAAGGGATTAGACGAAGGGTTCAGTTACACACAATATAAGATATGGGTAATTGGTTTGGTAAGGAGTTATTTGGTATATTAGTAAATATAAATATTGAATGGGAGTTGGAAAGATGAGATTAGATTCTACATTAAGTTTTGCAGCAATAATTACATTAAGTTCATTTGTTTTGCTACATTACGTTATCGAACCACGAAAGGAAAAGAAAAGAAAAAAAAGTGAGAAATTCAAGAATTTTTATGCGCCATTATATATGATGATAAATGCTAGATTGTCTTTGATAAGGACACATGGTAGACGTAATGGTGCAAAAGAATTATATTTTTCTGATGCAGGATCACCGCCATTTATAAATGATAATTATATGATTGAATTTGTCTTGGAGAATTCTTCATATGCAAGTGTTAGATTATTAAGTAAACTAGATGCCTATATTCGCAGTTGTACGGAATCAGGTGGTGGTGATCATGAAGAAATTGAAGAATTAATTAAAATAGTGGTAAAAGAATATCAACAATTAAGAAAAGAATTAAAATTAGAATATAATAAAAGTGAATTAGAAACAGGTATTCCACAATCAATACAAATATTAAGAAATTTGCATAAAAGATAAGTGGCAGAGTCGTGACCGCTTTTTGGCAGGAAATATGCCGGTTGTTTTGGAATAAACGTGATATATTTGTATTGTGAGAAGTGGCGGAAAACACAACTCATAAAATTCCTTTGTACAATATTTTTTCTAAACGGCTTCATTATGACGGCATATAAAATCCGAAACCAGCAGATGGTAATGATTGAATGTTACCGTTATTAAGGAGAGCTTTTGCTCTTCTTCCAGTTACTTAATAATATGGGTAAAGATGAATGTAACAGTATTAAGTGATTGGAAGAAGAATAAAACTTCATTTACCGTATTTATATAGTAATAACATAAGAAATTGACGAAAGGGCAACTGATATATGATTGCTCTTTTTAATCATTATTACAGCTTTTTATTGTTTTAATTTGAAAGTAAATGGTAAAATTGTATTAAAACAATATGGGGGATAAATGATGGGGAATCCAAATAAAGATAAAACTTGTTTCATTATTACACCGATTGGTGATGATCAATCTGATATAAGAAGGGCTGCTGATGGAGTAATAGATGCAGTAATTACACCAGAATTATTAAAAATTGGATTTTCTGAGGAGAATATTAAAGTTGCGCATAGAATGGCGAATCCAGGTTCTATAAATCAGCAAGTTATTGAATGTATCCTAGAATCAGATTTAGCTATAGCTAATCTCACTACCTTAAATCCAAATGTAATGTATGAGCTTGCAATTAGACATGCAGTTAGAAAACCTGTTATTCAACTTATTCAAAAAGGAACAAAGAAATTACCTTTCGATATTATTGAAGAACGTACAATTTTTTATGAAAATGATATGTCAGGCGTAATAGAGTTATCTAAAGGTTTAAGAGAAATGTTACCTTTTGCGCTTGATGATATAGAACCAGATAATCCTATATATAGAGTTGCAAAACAAAAGGAAATTATGAAGAAAATTACTACAAATGAAGAACCTATGCAATACATAATTGAACAAATGAACAATTTACAAAATCAAGTGTCAAAGTTAACACCGTCAATAAATAATAATCGAAATACGTATAATAGTGGAAATGTTGTAGTAGAAAACGGTACAAGAAAACGAGTTTATACATTTTCAGTTGATGATGCTATAATAAGCCATTCTGAAGTAATGGAGAGACTAAAAGAATTTAAACAAAATAATCCTGATATAAAGATGAATTACAGTATTACTGAAAATATATTAGCTGTAGCATGTTCCGCATCTCGTGGAATAATGTTCGATGGACTGCTAAGTTATGTACTAGATATAGATGGAGTAAAACTATCGGGTGGTCAAAATATGTATTTGATGCAATAGTTTGATTGATGATTACTTTAAAAGTAAAGCATTCCTTATGGAGTGCTTTTTATTTTGGAGGAGGATGAATAATGAAGCTAACAAAACAAGAACAAGCGGTTGCAATTGGTACATTCATTTCAATGTTAGGACAGGACCTTGTAAATGAGCATATCGATAAACAACAACTAGAAAGTGCAATTCCAATCTTTAATGAGTTGGAAGATAATACAACACCAAAGCAAAAGAGAGAAGCGATGATCAGTTTGCTCGGTAAGGCCATGGATGAATTTATTAAAAATAAGGAGTGAGGATAGATGCAAGTCTATTGTTCTAGTTGTAATAAAGGTTATGATATGCAACCACAAGTAGCACAGCTTCCAAAAAGGATTGAGAAGTGTTTCTATATTTGTCCTCATTGTAATCAGGAACATGTTGCTGCATATGTGAACGATAAGATTCGTAAACACCAAGCGGACATTGCAAAGTGTCATGAACGGATTAATAAAAAGAATCTTGCTATCGAGGATGAAATGAAACGGTTAAGAAAGAGGATGGAAGGTGCCAAATAAACCATTCAAGCCGTGTAAGTCGTTAGGTTGCAATGAACTCACACGGGATAAGTATTGTGCTAAACATATCGAAAAGGAAAAAGAAACTGTAAAATATTACGACAAACATATTCGAAACAAAAGCTCACGTTCATTCTACAACTCAAGATTGTGGAAGGATATGCGTGAGCTTATTTATCGTAGAAATCATGGCTTATGTGTTCAATGTAGAAGCAATGACATCATCAAGATAGGTGATGTAGTCGATCACATCATTCCGATTCGTGTGGATTGGTCAAAGCGATTAGAGCCAACTAACTTACAAACACTCTGTCACGCTTGCCACAATAAGAAAACAAAAGAAGACGAGAAGAAAAATAAAAAATAATTGGAAAGAAAAAAATCATAAACATCCCCCCACAATGAAAAAGAAAAAGGTGATTTCCTGGAGACCGCCGCCTAGCTTTCCGTGTAAAAAGTTCGTTTTATTCCATAAAAGGGGGTTCAGCCGAGGGAGGTGTTTCTCATAGGAAGGAAAGCGAAGCCGATTCATTTGCATTTATTAGAAGGTAATACAAATCGGTTGACAAAAGATGAAATTGAGCAGCGATTAAAAGCCGAAAAACAGTTACAAGCAAAAAAGGACAAGGTAAAGCCACCAACATGGTTAGATTCAGTTGCAAAGAAAGAGTTTAGGAGAATTGCTGGTGAATTACTGGAGCTAGACGTTATTACAAACATAGATGTGAATGCATTAGCAACGTATTGCGATGCTTATTCTGACTATGTTGAATGCACCAAAATTATCCGAGAAGAAGGACTCCTTGTTGAATATACCAATAAGGCAGCTGAAACTAATAAAGTTCCACATCCACTACTTACAAAGAAGAAACAGTTGCATGAACAAATGAAGGCTTTGGCTGTTGAGTTTGGTCTTACACCGAGTGCAAGAGCGAAAATTGTCATTCCAAATATAAAACAAGGTCCTAAAACAAACGTAGAGAAGGAGTTTGACGTATAACATGATCAGACAATGGATGTTGGACTACTGTGATGATGTATTAAATGGTGAAGTTGTTGCTTGTCAGAAGCATAAACAAGCTTGTAGACGATTTTTAAGAGATATTGATCGTGAAGGATCTGAAGATTTCCCGTATGTTTTTAAGGAGGAAAAAGCGCTTCGTTTCTTAAAATGGATGTCTCTTTTTAAACATACAAAAGGAAAATTAGCAGGTCAGAGAATTGAACCACATTCCATACAAATTTTCGTATTTAGCAACATTTACGGATGGGTTCATCGTAATACAGGATTAAGGCGATTTAAAAAGGCGTATTGGCAAGTTGGACGTAAAAACGCAAAGTCTCAATCTTTAGCGTGTGTAGGTTCTTATGAAGCAATGGCATTTGGTGAAAATATGTCAGAAGTCTACATTGGTGCTACGAAAACAGAACAAAGTAAAATTGTCTGGAATGAAATTAAAGCACAAATGAATGGATGTGAGGATTTAAAAGGAAAGTTCAATATTGCGTATGGGAAAATTGAACATCTTAAAACGGATTCTTTTATTTCAGCGCTATCAAAAGATGCTGGGAAATCTGGTGATGGACTGAATGTTCAGTGCGGAATTATTGATGAATATCATGCACATCCTACTTCTGAAATTTATGATGTTCTGGTATCAGGTTCGGGCGCTCGTCCGAATCCACTCATGATGATTATAACGACAGCTGGTTTCAATTTGAGTCATCCTTGCTATCGTGTGGAGTATCAATATGTTTCTAAGATTTTGGACCCTAATATTGATATTGAAAACGAAGAATATTTTGTCATGGTTAATGAATTAGATAAAGATGATGAGATTACGAATCCAGAGGTGTGGGAGAAAGCAAATCCAATCCTATGTAGTTATGAAGAAGGGCGTTCTTTCTTAAAAGGAGAACTTCAATCAGCTCTTGATGTGCCCGAGAAAATGCGTAATTATCTTACGAAAAATATGAATAGATGGGTGGATATGAAAGAAAATGGCTACATGGATATGCAGAAATGGAAAGATTGCAAAGAAACAGTGGAATTATCCGAATTAAAAGGGTTGGAATGCACAGTAGGTGTCGATTTATCTGCAAAAATTGACTTAACAAGTATTTCATTTGAGTTTAAAAAGGATGATAAGTATATCGTAATTAGTCATAGCTTTATGCCAGAAGATACGTTAGCTGAAAAGAGACAAACGGATAAAGTTCCTTATGATCTGTGGGTACAACAAAAATGGATCACAACAACACCTGGTGCAGTAGTTGATTATGAATATATTAAAACACATATTAGAAATATGGAAAAAGATCATAAATTTAAAATTAAAGAAATATGTGCTGATCCATGGAATGCAACGCAATTTATGCAAGACATGGAGGCGGAAGGGTATACCATGATAGAGATACGTCAAGGTATGGCAACCTTATCAGGTCCTACAAAGGATTTTCGTGAACAAGTGTATCAAAAGAAGATCATCCATAACAACAACCCTGTACTGAACTGGGCAACGAGTAATGCTATAACAAAACAGGATGCTAACGAAAACATTATGTTGGACAAGTCGAAAACAACAGAAAGAATTGATCCGATAGCGGCTGTAATTAACTCGCATGTTCGATGCATGCTTAATTCTGGTGAGATGGACTTAAACTCCTATATTTTAAGTCAAGATTTCTCATTCTAGGAGGAATCACATGCGATTCTTATTATTTTTCATAAGTATTTTAGAAGATATTCTATTGATTTCTGGGTTGTCCATTATTGTAGGGACGACTTTTTTTGTTAATCCGATTTATGGATGGTATCTATTAGGGATTATTCTCACAATGCTGGGGGTGGTAATGATAAGAAGATAGAAAGGAGGTGAAACATTTGATTTTTCGGCAGTTATTTAGAAATCAGGATACGACAGATTTAAAAAATCCTTCTCCTTGGTTTAAAAGTTTATTTGGATATCAAGCCGCAAGCGGTGAAAAGGTAACGGTTGAGTCCTCTTTAGGTGTTCCAACGGTTTATCGGTGCATTAACATCCTTGCAAATAGTGTTGCGATGCTTCCTTTTCAAACGTTTAAAAAGACAGCGAAGGGAAGGGAACGGGATAAGGTACATCAAGTGTCTTTTGTTCTAGAAAGAAGACCAAATCCTTATCAAAGCCCATTCAAATTCAAACATTTAATTGAAACGCACCGGAATACATGGGGAAATGCCTATATAAATATTCATTGGGGTGTGGATGGAAGACCGAAAGAACTATGGGTACTGAATCCAGCTGTTACAACGCCCACAGTGGATCTAAAGACCAATAAGCTATGGTATTTCACTAGTTTGCCAGACGGAACACCTATAAAAATACCTGATGATGACATGATTCATCTTACTACATTGTCTACTGATGGTTTAAAGGGGAAACCACCTATTCAAATTGCAAGAGAATCAATAGGTAGCTCACAGGCGGCACAAAAGTTTAAAGGTAAGTTCTTTACAAACGGTGCAGCGCATAGTGGGATATTAAAAACGCAACAAGCACTTGGTAAAGAGGCGAAAGAAGTACTTCGTGATGCATGGGAAGAGGCAAATACAGGATTAAATAATGCGCAAAGAATTGCTATTTTAGATGCTGGTTTAGAATTTGAGAAGGTTGGAATGCCTTTAAAAGATGCCCAATTTATTGAAGGTATGAAATTTGATAAGGGCGAGATTGCAAATATCTTTAATATTCCTTTGCATATGATTAATGAGTTAGATCGTGCTACTTTCTCCAATATTGAGCAACAAGCCTTGGATTTTATTCAAAATACATTGAGCCCAATTCTTATTCAGTATGAAGAAGAGTTTTCTTATAAATCATTTTCGTTTAATGAGCAAAAACGATATTACTTAAAGTTTAATTTAACAAGCTTATTACGTGCTGATTCTAAATCACGAGCAGAATTTTACAAAATTATGTTAGATGCTGGTGCTTTTTCGATTAATAAGGTGCTGGAACTGGAAGACATGGATGGGATTGGGGAATACGGTGATAAACATCGCGTTGACTTAAACCATGTATCTATTGAGATTGCTGATGAATACCAATTAGCGAAAGCTAATGGAGGAGCACTACAGAAGGGAGGTGAGGACGATTAAGGACGTATTTACTATTAAAAATCAAACAGAATCGTCAGCAGATTTATTTATCTATGGTGACATCATAAATAATACAGGTTGGAAATGGGATGATTCTGATATTATGCCGGATGATGTAAAAAACATTTTAGGGCAATTAGATGATAAAAGTAACCTTAATATCTATGTAAATAGTGGTGGTGGTTCTGTATTTGCTGGTTTAGCTATTTATAACATGCTAAAGCGCAATAAAGCGCAAAAAACTGTTTATGTGGACGGTGTTGCAGCTTCTATTGCCTCAGTAATTGCCCTAGCTGGTGATCGTGTCGTCGTTCCCTCTAACGCATTCTTAATGATTCATAAACCTTGGACATATGCAGTTGGAAATGCAATTGATTTCCGGAAAGCAGCAGAGAACCTTGATAACATCGAATCAGGAATCATGAATGTATACAAAGAGAACTTAAAAGAAGGTGTTGAAATTGAAGAAATTCAACAATTAGTAGATGCTGAGACTTGGTTAAGTGGTGAAGAAGCTGAAAAATACTTCAATATTGAAGTTGTGGAAGCAAAAGAAGTCGCAGCTTGTAGTAGTGATTACTTTGATAAATATCAAAAAACACCAAATAAGATTGTAGCGAAGGCTCCTTTTATTACAAAGAAGGATAATAACGAACAATTAAAAATACAAAACGCACTAGACCTGTTAGAGTTATAGGTCTATTTTTTGCGACAAAACAAGGAGGAAATACCGAATGGATAAACGTGAACAAGAGTTACGCCAGAAAGTTGCTGATTTAAAAGCGAAAGCAGAAGAATTTAACAATAGCAGTAAATATGAAGATGCAAAGGCAAAAATTGAGGAAGCGAAAAACGCGAAAAATGAATTGGATAACTATCTAGCAATGATGCAAATTCAAGTTTCTGACCCTGTAAATTCACAAGCAGGAGTTTTGCCTCCAGCATCAGTTAAAAATGAAGATCCATCGTATAAAGAAGTATTTATGAAAGCTATCCGTGGTCAAAATTTAAGCCATGAAGAAGCAAGCGTTATGCAGGAATACAAAGCGGCCTTATCTGAGAATTCAGGTAAAGATGGCGGCTATATTGTTCCAGAAGATATTACGACAACTATTAATCAATTAAAACAAACGGTTGATAGCTTAGAACAATATGTAAATGTACAACCTGTATCAACAAACAAGGGAGCCCGTACACTAGAAAAACGTGCGGCATCTACACCTTTTGCGCCATTATCTGAGTATGGTAAGCCAAATGCAATGCAAGAAATTGCTTCTCCTGAATTCGATCGTTTATCTTATGCAATTGAGGATTATGCAGGCTTTTTACCAGTACCAAATGATTTGTTAGATGATACAGATCAAGCTTTAGAAAGTTATTTACGTCAATGGATTGCGAAAAAATCTATTGCAACTCGAAACTATTTGATTTTACAAGAAATCAATAAACTAACAAAAGTTGATTTAAAGGATTATAACGGTCTTAAAACAACATTAAATGTTACACTAGATCCAATATTTGCAGGAGCAGCTAACATTTTTACAAACCAAGATGGATTTAATTACTTAGATCAATTAGAAGATAAAAATGGACGTCCACTACTTCAACCAGATCCAACAAATCCAACTCGTAAGTTATTTTCTGGTAAGCCCGTTATTGTTTTGTCTAATAAAACAATTGCTACAGATAAAGACGGAAAAGCACCTTTCATTGTTGGTGACTTAAAAGAGGCAGTTATTCTTTGGGATAGAAAACAATTATCTATTGATATGACCAAAGAAGGCGGAAACGCTTGGAGAACAAACACTTCTGAGTTTCGAGCAATCGAACGTGAAGATGTTACATTATGGGACCAAGAAGCAGTTGTGTATGGGCAAATTACGATTGCTCCTAAAACAGGGGCTTAATAAGGTAGGAGGTGTCCTTCTTGGTACTA
The DNA here is from genome assembly GCF_022663075.1 of Bacillus cereus group sp. BfR-BA-01441. Taxonomy (NCBI): domain Bacteria; kingdom Bacillati; phylum Bacillota; class Bacilli; order Caryophanales; family Bacillaceae; genus Bacillus; species Bacillus cereus group sp. BfR-BA-01441. The sequence continues at coordinate 14,506 of NZ_JAKUEU010000063.1, read as the reverse complement.
ACATTAGAGGAAGCGAAAAAGTATCTTCGTGTGGATGGTGATGAGGAGGACGATCTCATTACATCTTTCGTAATAGCAGCTGAAATATATATTAAAAATGCTACAAGTAAAAATGTGGACTTAAAAAGCGAGCTTGCTAAATTAGCAGCTCGTATTTTAATTGCTCATTGGCATGAAAACCGTGAGGCGGTTGGAAAAGCAGAACAATTAGCATTTAGTTTGCAATCGATATTAGTTCAGTTGCAATATTGTGGTGGTGATTCAATTGAATCCAGGTAAATTAGATAAACGTCTTACATTTCAAGTGAAAGACGATGAAGCAAAGAGCCCAGACGGTAATCCAATAGAAGGTTATAAGGATTCCTTTACTGTATGGGGCTCTTTTATTTTTTTAAAAGGAAGAAAATACTTTGAAGCAGCGGCAGCTAATAGCGAAATTCAAGGTGAAACAGAAATCCGATATCGTGCTGATGTGAATGCTGATATGAAGATTAAATATAAGAACGTAATTTATGACATTATTTCAGTTATTCCAACTGAAAAACACACCTTATCAATTATGTGGAAGCGTGGTGGAATGAATGGCTGATGGTGTTGATTTTTTAGGCTTTGATCGCTTGATATCTGAATTAGAACAAATGGGTTTACGTGGAGAAAAGATTGAAGATAGAGCACTTGCGGCTGGTGGTGAGCAAATTCGAAAAGCCATTGCTGAAAGAAGTGAACCGAGGAGTTCAAGCCCTAAGAAACCATCCAAAAGTGAACCTTGGCGTACAGGCCAACATTTGCTTGATAATATACGGGTTACAAAGGCGCGAATGGAAAATGGTGTGAAAACGATTAAGATTGGAATAGACAAAGCGGATCGTTCTCCATATTTTTATGGGAAATTTTTAGAGTGGGGTACTTCTAAAATGCCGGCACATCCATTTATAGAACCAGGTTTTAACGCTTCTAAAGCGGATGCAGTACGTGCTATGACAGACATCTTAAAGAATGAGATGAGGCTGAATGTATGATAAATTTACGACCTGAAATCGTGCAAGCTCTTGAAAATAATCAGGAGCTTATTTCCTTATTAGGCGGAAGACGTATTTATTATCGTAAAGCCAAAAATGCTGAAGAGTTTCCACGGATTACATTTTTTGAATTAGACAATAGGCCAGATGGGTTTGCGGATAATGATGAAAGTGAAAGTGAAATCACATTCCAAGTCGATATTTGGTCAAAGAGTAGTACAACAGCGATCCATCAAAAAGTGAATGAAATCATGAAATGTATTGGTTTCTCACGTTATGCGGTTGCTGATTTATATGAAGATGATACACAAATTTTTCATTATGCGATGCGATTCGCGAAGGGAGTGGAGTTATAGATGGCTGGAGAAGTTATTAAAATTAGTTCGACTGTCGGTGTAGATAGTCTTGTTTATGCGAAATTATTGAAAGATGATGCAACAGGTGTCGATTATGACACAGTAAAGGAAATGGAAGGCGCAGTAAAGATTAAAACTTCTAAAAAGGTAGCTTCCGAAATTATGTGGAGTGATAATAAAAAATCAGAAATTGCTGAGTCTGATGGAGAAGTAGAAGTAGAAATTGAGCTTCGTAGTATTTCGTTATCAACAAAAGCAGATATTGAAGGGTATCCAGAAGTTAAAGATGGTGTATTAGACGAAAAACGTGAGGGTGAAAAACCATATTTGGCAATTGGATGGCGTTTCTTAAAGGCTAACGGGAAATATCGATATGTTTGGTTGTTGAAAGGGAAACTTTCACAAGAGGAAGAAGAAGGCGAAACTAAGAAGGATAAGCCTAACTTCCAAACTACAAAACTTAAAGGCTCATTTATTGAACGTGATTTTGATGATAGACCAAAATTTACAGCTGATGCTGATGAGCCTACATTTACAAAAGCCGTTGGTGATAACTGGTTCAAAAAGGTATATGAAAAAACAGCAACACCACCAGCAGGAAAGTAAGAGGGGGCAAAAGCTCTCTCTTTTTTATTAACTAAGGAGGAATACCTATGAAACTAACATTAATAATCAATAAAGAAAAGAAAACTTTTAATTTACCGGAGTTCATTCCGGCTCGTTTGATTCGTCAAGCACCTGAACTTGCCGAAATTCCAAATAATCCTGGTCCAGAAGACATGGATAAAATGGTCAAATTTGTGGTGAAAGTATACAATGGACAGTTTACATTAGATCAATATTGGGACGGTGTGGATGCACGTAAATTCTTATCGACTACTTCAGATGTAATTAATGCAATTATTAATGAAACTGTGGAAGCGGCTGGTGGTAATTCTGGATCTGGAGAAGAAGAAAACCCAAACGCGTAGAGGGAGGAGGGTTAACATTCAGTGAGTTTATGGATGAACTCTACCTCTCTTTATTACGCCAAGGATATAAACATCATCACATCGATAATGAAATGGATATTTGGCATTATTTAAGGTTAAATCAAAAATATCGTGAACAAGGTGAATCGAATAGCCAAAATCAGAATTCGAATGAAATTGAAGTTCCAGCAGAAAACATTATCTAAAGAGGGGGAAGATGATGGCGAATGAAATGAATAATTTAGTCGTTAGGCTGTCCCTTGATAATGTGAATTTTCGTCAAGGTATAGCAAATTCAGGACGTGCCGTAAGAACATTACAGAACGAATTGAAATCAATCAGTACTGGTATGGGTGGCTTCGCTAATGCTAGTGATCAAACACGTGCTAAAACAGATGCACTTAACAGACTGATTGAAGCGCAAAAAGAGAAAGTTAGAGCATTAAGACAAGCCTATGATCAAAATAAGGCTAAATTAGGTGAAAATGATGCAGCAACCCAGCGATATGCTTCACAAGTTAATAGAGCTGTTGCTGATTTAAATAGATTTGAAAATGAATTAAAACAAGTAAACCGCCAAGCTGAACAAAAAGGAATGGATAAGTTAAATAACTCTTTAAAAGCCTTACAAGCTGAATTCCAGTCCGTTACAACGGGCATGGGTGGTTTTTCTAATGCAACTGAACAAACACGAGCTAAAATTGATGTTCTATCTCGTACGGTAGATAAACAGAAAGAAAAAATTAGAGAACTTCAATCAGCATATAACCGAGCCAAGGCAGAAGAAGGAGAAGCGAGTCAATCAGCACAGCGATATGCCGAGCAAATTCATCGGGCGACAAGTGAACTAAATCGCTTTGAAACACAATTACAGCAGTCGAATCGTGAACTAGAACAACAAGGGAATAGACTTCTTAATTTTGGAAACCAAATGGAGTCATTGGGTAATCATTTACAAAACGCCGGAATGCAGATTGGCATGGTATTTGGTGGTATGACATACGCAATTGGTAGAGGGCTAAAATCAGCTGTGGAAGAATCTATGAATTTCGAACAACAGATGGCAAACATAAAGGCCGTATCTGGTGCGACTGGACAAGAAATGAGTAAACTATCCGAATTAGCTGTTAAATATGGGGAAGATACGAAATATTCTTCTGTTGAGGCTGGTAAAGGGATTGAAGAATTAATAAAAGCCGGTGTTAGCTTAACGGACATCATCAATGGTGGATTAGAAGGGGCTCTAAACTTAGCGTCCGCTGGTGAACTAGAACTAGGAGAAGCAGCAGAAATCGCTTCAACCGCTTTGAATGCATTTAAAAGAGATGGTTTAAGTGTTACAGATGCCGCTAATTTACTTGCAGGAGCCGCTAACGCTTCAGCTACTGATGTACATGAATTGAAGTATGGTTTATCGGCTTCTGCAGCAGTTGCCGCAGGGGCAGGTATGACATTTAAAGATACATCAACAGCTTTAGCAGTTTTTGCACAGAATGGGTTAAAAGGTTCAGATGCAGGTACGTCTTTAAAAACAATGCTAATGAGGTTGAATCCATCTACTAAAGAAGCATATAACAAGATGAAAGATTTAGGTCTTATAACATATAACGCTCAAGCAGGATTTGATTTCCTAGTGAAAAATGGCGTTACGCCAGCATCTAGAAGTGTGGGAGATATTGAAGTCGCATTAGAAAAATATGTAATGAAAACTGAAGGTGTAAAGAAATGGAATGAAAAATGTGATACTACATTCCGAGAGTTAGCAACTAGCTCTGCTTTCTTATCGTCGAAATTCTATGATCAAGAAGGTCATATTCAAAGTTTAGAAAACATATCTGGTATTCTTCATGAATCTATGAAAGATTTGACAGATCAACAACGAAGTATGGCTTTAGAAACGTTATTCGGATCAGATGCAGTTCGTGGTGCTACAATTTTGTTTAATGAAGGTTCACAAGGTGTAAATAAAATGTATACGGAGATGTCTAAAGTTACTGCTTTAGAAACAGCCAATACCAAAATGAACACTTTGAAAGGTCGCATTGAACAATTAAGTGGAGCATTTGACACGATGAAAAAGACAATCGGTGATGCGCTTGCCCCTGTGGTTAGTGCTTTTGTTGCTGGCTTACAAAAACTTGTAGATGAATTTAATGCATTACCTGGTCCAGTACAAAAGGCGATAGCAATTACAGGTGGTGTTGTTCTTGCTTTAACGGCTATTGCAACAGTTATTGGAGTAGTTCTAGCAGCGGTTGGAATGGTTATGTCAGGGATTGGAGCATTAGCAGCATCATTAGGAATTGTTGGTGGTGCTGCAGGTCTTGCTAGTGCTGCGGTTGGATTCTTAGGAAGTGCAATAGGTTTATTATTTGGACCAGTTGGTTTAATTGCAGCCGCTCTCATTGGAACTGGAGTTGTCGCATATAAAGCATATCAAAAAGCAACAGAGGACAGTATCGCTTCGGTAGATCGTTTTGCTACGAATACAGAGGGGAAAGTAAGTTCTTCCACAAAGAAAGTTCTTGGTGAGTATTTCAAGTTATCTGATGGTATTAGACAAAAGTTAACTGAAATTAGATTGAACCATGAAGTGATAACTGAAGAACAATCACAAAAGCTAATCGGACAGTATGACAAGTTAGCTAACACAATTATAGAGAAAACAAATGCAAGACAACAAAAAGAGATTGAAGGCCTTAAAAAGTTTTTTGCTGATTCATACGTTTTAACAGCAGAAGAAGAAAATAAGCGCATCGAGCAACTTAATCAGCATTACGACCAAGAAAAATTAAAGACTCAAGAAAAAGAAAATAAAATCAAAGAAATTCTTCGAACCGCAGCTAGAGAAAACAGAGAGTTAACAACATCTGAACGCATCTCCTTGCAAGCTTTACAAGATGAAATGGACAGAGTTGCTGTTGAACACATGTCTAAAAATCAAATGGAGCAAAAAGTTATTCTTGAAAACATGCGCGTACAGGCTAGTGAGATTTCTGCTAGACAGGCAGCGGAAGTTGTAGAGAATAGTGCAAAAGCAAGAGATAAAGTTATTGAAGATGCGAAAAAGACTCGCGATGAAAAAATTGCAGAGGCGAAACGTCAGTATGATAGTACAGTCTCCACGGCAAAAGATAAACATCAAGAAATTGTAAGTGAAGCGAAATCCCAAGCTGGGGAGCATGCAAATCAAGTAGATTGGGAAACTGGACAAGTAAAATCTAAGTTTGAGGTTATGAAAGATGATGTTGTTCGAAAAATGAAAGAAATGGGTTCGGATGTTTCCAACAAATATGACGAGATGAAAAATGCAGCCAGCAATAAGGTAGAAGAAATAAAAAATACAGTTTCAAGGAAATTTGAAGAAAAGAAAAAAGCTATTACCGATAAAATGAAAGAAATAAAGAGCGATATCGAAGAAAAATGGAACACGGTTGAAAAATTCTTCAGCACTATAAATCTACGTTTCATCGGTAAATCAATTATAGAAGGTCTTGGTAAAGGATTAGATGATGCTTCAGGAGGTCTGTTCAGTAAGGCAGCTGGAATTGCAAATGACATTAAAAAGACTATTTCTGGTGCTTTAGAAATTAACAGTCCATCTAAAGTGATGATTCCAGTTGGTAGCGCAGTACCAGAAGGCGTTGGGGTTGGTATGGATAGGGGGAAACGTTTTGTTGTGGATGCAGCAAAAAATGTAGTTGGAACGGTTAAGAAGCAGATGGGTAATATGCCATCTGTTTTTGATTTTGGATTCCAAACTTCGCACTATAGTATCCCTAATGATACCTTAAATGGATTTGCAAATTATAATCAACCTAACGGTGGGCAAAATGTTTCAACTAATAGAAACATGTATCCAAATAGATCTTTTGATGAAAAGGAAATAAATCTTACTGTTAACATGACCAATGTACTTGATGGTAAAGAATTAGCGAATGGTACGTATGAGTACACCACAGCGCTTCAAGAACGTAAGAGAAAACAATTAGAGCAATTTTAAGGGCGGTGAAACGTTTGGGTAAATTGAATTTTACATTTAATAATATTCAAAAAGACTATATTCAAATGCTAGTAGGAAGAAAACGCCCTTCATGGGCACCGGTTAAACGAAATCTTGTCAGAACACCTCATCGTCCAGGTGCTTTCTTCACTAATACAGAAACACAAGAGCGTCGTATTGACGTTCCTATTGCTATTAAAGCGAAGAAAGATATGGCTGATTTACAAAAGATAAAGGAGGATTTAGCAGAATGGCTATATACAGAACAACCTACTGAACTCATTTTTGATGATGAATTAGATCGAACCTATCTGGCTCTTATTGATGGTTCTATAGATTTAGACGAACTAGTTAATAGAGGTAAAGGGATTATTACTTTTGTATGCCCTATGCCATATAAATTAGGACCTACTCAAACAGTAGAATTTCAAGCGGACGAGCGTGGTCTAACAGCAAATGTTCAAAACAAAGGAAGTGTAGAATCCAATCCCATTATAGAGGTTGAAGTGACAAAGCCCTCTACATTTCTTGATGTATGGAATGGAACGAATTATTTTCGCATTGGATATCCATTGAAAGCAGATCAGGTTCCAGTTGAAAGAAATCAACGTGTGTTATGGGACGAGATGGGGGCAACCATAGGATGGACAGATGTTCCTAAAACAGAAGATATGACTGGTGGAGGAAAGTTTAAATCGGATGGATACCGTTTTATGGCCGAGTATCTAGGTGAACCTACGGTAAAAGGTTGGCATGGTTGTATAGCTAAAAAGAATATTCCACAAGGCCCATTACAGGATTTCATCATGCAAGCTTATGTACACATAAATAGTTATCATTGGGATCAAATGGGGCGTGTTGAAATTGGACTCCTTGATGAAAACAGCGATTATGTAGCTCGTATATCGATGAGCGATGTTCAATGGGAAGCAGAACAAAACAGCGGATTCGCTTCTGTTGGGAACAGTAAGAAACCTGGGGGACAAGTTTTAATTAACGAGCATGGAGATCATCCGGATACTTGGACGAATTTCAGGGGGCGATTATGGCTCGCTAGAACCGGTAATAGATGGGAAGCTTATATTTCTAAATTTATATTAGGTACGGAAACAGATGACGCGGAACGGTTTGTAGTTTGGGTAGACGAAAATAATGTCAATATGAGCAAGGTCGCTCAAGTTCAAATCAGCATTTCTCAGTTTTCAAACAACATGTTTTGTTCGCAAATGTCCATTGATGACTTGAAAATATGGAAAGTCAATATGAATACACAAGATAATCCACCGTATATTTTCGATGTTGGAGATAAAGTAACCATTGATACAGAGAGAAGTCTTGTAAGGATTAATGGTAAAAAAGCTATTAATCTAAAAGACATGTTCAGTGATTATCCCGTTATTCAAAAGGGGACAAACAAACTAGAAATCATGCCTTCCACTGTTGGAACAGCCAAAGTAACGTATAGGGAGAGATATCGATGAGAGCACCTAGCGGCACACTTCATGTCATTGATTTTAAAACAGATCAAATTGTTGCTAATATCCAGCCGCAAGATTATTGGGATGATATACGTCATTGGGAGATTAAGAACAATATCGATACTTTAGAGTTTAAAGTGTTTGATAATACAGAGTATGCAGCGACACTTATGCAGCAAAATTTAGTATTAAAAGAAGTACGTGATGGGCGGATTGTTCCTTACGTTATAAATAATGAAGCTGAAAAGGATTCAAGAGATAGATCACTTACTGTACGTGCTTCTGGAGCATGGGTTCAGATAGCAAAAGACGGTTATATCATGCCGCAACGTATAGAAGGCAAAACAGTAAATCAATTCATGGATATGGCCCTTGCAGGTATGAAGTGGAAACGTGGCAAAACAGAGTATGCTGGTTTCCATACAATGACCATCGATACGATTATAGATCCTCTTACCTTTTTAAAGAAAATAGCTTCTTTATTCGAATTAGAGATTCAATACCGTGTAGAAGTAGTCGGTTCACAGATTGTAGGTTGGTACGTGGATATGGTGAAAAAACGTGGTAGAGACACTGGTAAAGAAGTAACTTTAGGGAAAGATTTAGTCGGTGTTAGACGTATTGAGCATTCTAGGGATGTTTGCACTGCCTTAGTTGGATTTGTCAAAGGTGAAGGGGATACTATTATCACAGTTGAGAAAATTAATGACGGTTTACCTTACATTACTGATAGTGATGCTTTTCAACGGTGGAATGAGAAAGGGAAACATAAATTTGGCTTCTATTCTCCGGAGACAGAAGAACAAAATATGACGCCGCAACGTCTTTTAACTCTTATGAAAACAGAGTTTGCAAAACGCGTTAATACTTCTGTTCTTTACGATGTAGAAGCAGCAGCTATAGGGCGTGTATTTGGACTATCTCACGAGCTAATTAATGAAGGCGATACAATCCGGGTTAAAGATACTGGATTTACACCGAAACTTTATTTAGAAGCAAGAGCAATTGCTGGTGATGAGTCATTTACTGATCCTTCACAAGATAAATATGCATTCGGAGATTATCGAGAAATTGTGGATGCTAATGAAGAATTGCGGAAGCTCTATAATAAAGTCCTGGCTTCATTAGGTAGTAAACAAGAAATTTTAGATCAGCTAGATAAGTTGGTTAAAGAGACTGCTGAAAAAGCAAATGATGCTCAAAAAGAATCTGAATCCGCTAAGAAACTTGCTGAAAAGGTCCAGGAAAACCTAAAAAATAATGCGGTAAATATTATTGAAGCTAAAAATCCACCGACCGATAATCTTATAGTAGGTAAAACATTATGGCGAGATATTAGCAACGGTAAACCAGGTATTTTAAAAGTATGGAACGGTAAAGGTTGGGAGCTTCTTATTCCTGATGTGGAAACTATCAAGAAAGAAACAATGGAGCAGGTTAATAAGGATATTCAGCTCACAAAAGAAGAATTAAACAAAAAAGTGGAAGAAGCGCAAAAGGGAACTGCTGGACAATTTAATGAGGTAACAGAAAGCCTTCAAGGAGTTACAAGAACTATATCTTCTGTACAAAATTCGCAGGGGGAAATAGATAAAAAAGTTACGAGCTTACAGCAGACTAACGAAGGATTCAATAAATCTATTGAAGCATTAAAACGAGAAAATGGTGAAATCAATAATAAACTAAATACAGTTGAAGATACAGTTGAAGGTACAAAACAAACTATTGCTGATGTGAAGCAAACAACCAATGATTTAACAAAAACAACAAATGAAATAAAGAATACGGCCACTTCAAATAAGCAGACCATCGAGCAATTGCAAACGGATATGAGTAACATTTCTGTGGGTTCAATAAATCTGGCGAACGATTCAGAAACAGGATTAAACAAACAGAATATAGCTGGGACATGGTCAGACAGTAAGCAAATGACTCTTTCCAATAAGATTAATTACAGAAACAAAACGTTTACTATCTCCTTCTTATTTACTGGGAAAATGATAAAACTCAATACAAATCCATGGTTTGGTGTAGAAGCAACAATAACATATGCAGATGGAGAGCAAGAATGGAAACCTGTACGTGCAGACTCACAATTAAAGATTAATGTAGATTATAAGGACGAGCCTCTAACTGTTACATTTAAAACAAAAGATAAGGATGTAACTCAAATTAGGTTTTATTACTCTGGACGCAATATTGATGGTAATTTAAACTCACATCATGCGAAATTGGAAGAGGGGAACATAAGAACTACATGGCAACCTGCTAATGATGAAGTTACTTCTAAAGCAATATTCACGAAAAAAACAACCGAGATTGAGCAAAGTGTGACGGGAATCAAAGAAACCATAACAGATGTAGAAAATAATCAGAGTGGATTTGATAAACGTGTAACAGCAGTAGAGAAAAATGCGGATAGTATTTCACAAAGCGTCGGTAAAGTGCAAGAAATACAAACTCAGCAAGGGAAAACGCTTAGTGAGGCTACTTCAAAGATAGAACAACATAGTAAAGCGTTGGAAATGCAGTTGAAAATAAAAGATGTTGAAGATTATGTTGGTGGAATTGGTAATCAAACTGTATTACGGAATGTTCTTTGGAAAAATGACACGAAATATTGGGTGCTTCAATCAGGAACCATAAGAGATACAACCGTTTTATATAAGGGGTGTAATACACTTCGTACAATCTCAACAGGAAATACAACAGACGTATACAGGGGCGCTTCACATGAACTTATAAATGCTGGACCTGGTTGGAATTATGTGTTTTCCGCATACTTTTATACAGATAATAAGTCTAGTATTGATAATGGCGCGAAAATGGAATTGAAATGTTTAGATGCAAATGGAAATGTGTTAAAGCAATACGGACAAGAGATTACGTTAACACAAGGAACGTGGGTAAGACATCATGTGTTTGGTCTACTTGTAGACGGAACGAAAAAAGTACAAGTACAATACTGGCTGCGTAGAAATGGAAGACTGTGGGCAGCGCAACCTATGTTGCAAATCGGCGATAAACCTTCTTCATTTATGGAGAACCCCGTTGATATTGTAGATAAAGATAAAATCATGGAAGAAGTGGCCGATAAGATAGCAACTGAAGATTACACTAAAAAAGTTACAGAATTAGAAAGAGGTATTAGTGCTAATGAAAAAGGTATTTCACTCGTTTCTGGAAAACAAGAAACTTTTATAAATGATACTTATAAAGGTTATGTAACGAAAACGGAATCTAGGTTAGAAGTGTTAGATGAAGGGATTATAGCGCAGATTTTAAAGAACGGTATTGTTACTGCCATCAATATGTCTCCTGGGAAAATTACAATTAATGCTGCAAAGCTGGATATTAATGCTGACACAATGGTGAAATGGCTAACAGCAAAAGGTATTGATACGAATCTCATTAGAATTAGTGGAGATAAAATTACGATTGATGGTGAAGAAGGCGTAATAGTTAACATGTTAGATTTTCTATTTAAAGACGAATGGGGAACAAAAACAACTGCGGTATCAAGACGAAACCTTATAGCAGATCCAGACTTTTCTAGTGTTACAAAGAAAAACATTGGAAATAACGATTATTATGGATTTGAAGGTGGATATGGTCTTACTTGGAAGTCCTGGGGAAATGTCGTAATAGAAAAGAATACACATATATTTGATTACGAGCAAATGGTGAATGCTGCAAGGGTAGATATGTATAACTATCCAGAAGCAATCGTGAATAATGGGATACATCCTGGAAATGAATACACATTATCTGCTCATTTTAGAGCGGCAATGATAAATGGGGTACGTAAAACAGGGAAGCCGCGTTTACAAGTATGCTGCGTTACATTCCGAGACAATGTAAGTTACGATACATGGCATGAACAAAAAATGGATTTTCCTGAACCGTCTACCTATTATGGAGAAATCAGAAGATACTCTTTCACTTTCAAAGTGCCGACAAACTATATTCCGCAACAGCACGCATTAATTATTAAGGTTTGTTCTGGAAATGCTGACATGAGACAAGGTACAGCGGTTTGTGTATCGGGTGTAACGCTATACAGTGGTAAATATGCATCTATGTATAACTGGGATCGAGCAGCAGCAGAAAGGGCCGATGGTCTTCAACCGTTTAATAAGATCGCAATAGGCGGCGTAAATAACAACATAGGTCCATCTGATAACGGGCAGACCTTTGATATAAGTACAGAAAAGGATGTATTCATAAATCAACCTATTTTAACGCAGGGAATAAATTTAGGGCGTAATAGAATGGGCCAAGCTGGTTCCGCTCGTTTCTTTGATGGTGGTCAAGGTTATGGGTTTTATTTTATGGGAATGGCAGGACAATGGTACAAGCTACCTAACGTTTAGGAGGAAAATATATGGATGATTACAAGGATTTACAAGGTTATCCCTTACAAGCAGGGGAAGGCGCTCCGTTTGCTGGTAGGCTAGTAGATTCAGAAAGAAACGAAAACGGAGTATTTGTGCGAATTCCTTTTGATATGCTAAACAATGCCGGTTTATATGGTACTAATAAAGTAGAGGTGTGGGGGGAAACGGATGGAACGATATATTTCCGTATTGCAACAAGATGCGAAATATGTAAACGTGGAGCTCGTCTGTACGCACTGGATATGGGGTTTGCGAAAAAGAATATTTGTTTAGAGTGTTATACATCACTTACAGGGAAGTATCCATCACAGCAACCACCAACTAATGAAAATAACACACAAACAGAGCAGGAGCAGCAATAGCTGGTCTTTTTTTATTTTGTACAAAATACGGCTTTTATAACAAAAGAGGGACAAATAACTGTCTCTCTTTTTTATTTTGAAATGAGGTGATCAAAGTGGAAGGGTTACAAGAAGTAAGAAGCGATGTTCAAGAAATAAAGCAAGATATTAAGGACATTCGCTTAGAGATTAAAAGTTTAGAAATGCGGACAACAGGTAACGAGAAAGACATTATCAATATCAACAAACAGCTAGATAAAATCAGCGCCAATACTACCTGGATTTTGCGGCTTATAGTTGGCGGAATTGTTGGTGGCATTCTTACTTACTTAATGAAGGGAGGTGGTATGTAATGTTTGAAATTACTGTAATGATTGGAATTGTAGTTGGTCTTTCACAAATTGGAAAAACAATTGGATTACAAACAAAATATGTTCCGTTATTAAATTTAACGCTTGGCATTGTGCTAGGCGTTTTATTTTTGGGCGGAGATATCAAAACAAATGTATTTCAAGGAATCATCATTGGATTATCAGCAAGTGGATTATTTGACCACACAAAAATTATGAAAAAGGATGTTGATGCTAAATGAAAAAGACAATGAAACATTTTACCTCGTTCCTTATGATTCTAGTACTTGCTGGTTCTTTTGCTACAAATACTTTTGCTGATAGAACGCTTATTATTCCTGATTTACCGAAACAACCTTACCGTTATGGTGTAGGTGCTTATGAGGGCGTTGTAGCGCATTCTACAGCAACTCCAGAAGCTCCAGCTATTAACATTCAAAAATATGAGTCTCGAACATGGAGAAATGCTTTTGTTCACTATGCAGTCGATTGGGACGAAACAATCCAAATTGCTGATACAAAATACATTGCTTATGGTGGCGGTCCTGCTGCTAATAAACGATTTGTACATGTAGAGTTATGCGAAACAGCGGACTATACAAAATTCAAACGCAGCTATGATAAATACGTTAAGTTACTAGCTAAAATCTTACGTGACCGTGGGTTATCTGTAGAAAAAGGATTGTGGACACATAGCGATGTAACTCATTACCTTGGCGGTACGGATCATGAAGATCCAATTGATTACTTAAAGTCTCATGGCGTTTCAGAAGCTCAATTTAGAGCAGATGTACAACGAGCATACAATAATTCAAGTGTAGATGTTTCTGTTCCTGAGAAGCCATCTAAACCATCGGAAGTACCAACAGCAGTAACAGACGGTATCGCTTATATTGAAGGTTACAACGTTAACTTACGTAAAGGACCAGGTACAAGCTATTCTAAGATTCGTCAATTGAACAAACCAGAATCTTATATTGTGTGGGCTGAAAAAGACGGATGGTTAAATCTTGGTGGAGATCAGTGGATTAAGAACGATCCATCTTATGTGAAGTTTAATAAGAAAAGTACAGTAGATTCTTCTATTGTTGGAAAGCGCGTTATTTCAAAAGTTAACAATCTACGTTTCTATGACGCTCCATCTTGGCAGGACAGAGATGTTGCTGGTTTCGTAGATGCAGGTGAGGGATTTACAATTGATGGGAAGTTAAATGTGAACGGTTCACTACAATTTAAGGTGCACAATAGTATAGGGAAAACATATTATATTACGATAAATGAAGTTTATGTGTATGTAAGATAACTGTCCACAGTATAGTACACTCATAGGAGGTAGTTAAGTGTTTGATAAAAATGAAATACAAAAAACAAATGGGATATTTCAAACTAATGCATTAACCCCAAATTTAATTGGCCCCACACTCCCGCCAATCCCACCATTTACTTTACCAACCGGCCCCACGGGTCCAACAGGAGGGACAGGCCCAACGGGAATAACGGGCCCAACAGGAGTAACGGGTCCAACAGGGGTAACGGGTCCAACAGGGGTAACGGGTCCAACAGGGGTAACGGGTCCAACAGGGATAACGGG